>JBJSYU010000096.1:0-4945 GCA_046089945.1 Candidatus Methylumidiphilus sp. | reverse complement strand
GCCGGATTGAAGCCGGCTTGGCTGACCAAACTGCGGTAGA
Source organism: Candidatus Methylumidiphilus sp. (assembly GCA_046089945.1). Lineage (GTDB taxonomy): Bacteria > Pseudomonadota > Gammaproteobacteria > Methylococcales > Methylococcaceae > Methylumidiphilus. The sequence continues at coordinate 4,905 of JBJSYU010000096.1, read as the reverse complement.
TGCCGACGTGGCCCAGATCGAGGTGGAGGCTGGACAAGCCCGCGTTGTTCAACATCGCCAGCATCAAACGGATGACTTCAAGATCGCTGGCGCAACCGGCGTGGCCGTAAAGCTCCGCGCCGACTTGAAACGGGCTGCGGGTTTTTTCCAGATGGTCGGCGCGAGTGTGCAGCACCGTGCCTAGGTAACAAAACCGCGCGGGCACATCGGCCACGCTGTGGCGGGCGTCGATCCGCGCCACTTGCGGGGTGATGTCAGCCCGTAATCCCATCAGCCGCCCCGAACTTTGGTCAACCAGTTTGAAGGTCTGCAAGTCCAAGTCATGCCCCGTCCCCACCAGCAGGGACTCGATGTATTCGATCATGGGCGTCATGACTTGGCGGTAGCCCCAAGACTCAAACAAATCGAGCGCATCCCGGCGCAGCATTTCTAAGCGACTTGCCTCGGCGGGCAATACCTCTTCTATACCTTCCGGCAGCAGCCAGCGGTCTTCCGACAACATAGGCGATTTACTTGGTTGATTTCTTGAAATACTGGAAGAACTCCGAGTTCGGTTCCAGCACGATGGCGTCGCCTTCATTCTTGAAAGCTTGCCGGTAGGCGCTCAGGCTGCGGTAAAAGGCGAAAAAGTCTTTGTCCTGGCCGTAAGCCTTGGCATAGATTTCAGCCGAGGTGGCGTCGCCCTCGCCGCGCTTGATTTCGGCGTCGCGGTAGGCGTTGCCTAAGATCACTTCGCGTTCGCGGTCGGCGTCGGCGCGCTTGCGCTCGGCCATCTCGGCCCCACGGGCGCGGAAGCTCCAGGCCACGCCGGTGCGCTCGCTTTCCATGCGCCGGTACACCGAGGCGCTGACTTCTTTCGGCAGGTCGATGCGGATGATGCGGATATCGACAATCTCGATCCCTAAGCCCTTGCGGCCCTCTTTGTCGGTGTTTTCGTTGACTTGGCGGTTGGCCGCGTCGATCACGCTTTGGCGGATCTCGGCGCGGTCGGTGGAGACCACGTCTTTGATGGTGCGGTTGCTGAACTCGATGCGCAGTGCCGGCTGGACGATTTGATCCAAGCGGATGTTGGCCTGCGTCACGTCGCCGGACACCGAGGTGTAGAACTTCGCCACGTCCTTGATTTTCCATTTGACGAAATAATCGACGCTGACGTTTTTCTTTTCCGAGGTCATGAACAGCGCCGGCGTGGAGTCCAAGGTCAGCAGGCGCGCGTCAAACTTTTTGACGTTGTTGATGATGGGAATCTGGAAATGCAGGCCGGGGTCGAAGCTGGTTTCGACAATCTTGCCCAGCCTGAACTTGATGGCTTTTTGCGATTCGCCGACGGTGAACATCGACATCGCCGCCAGCACCAGCCCTAAGGCGCTGGTCCCCAAAATGAGCGTGTTGCGGTTCATCGCTGTTTCCTCCCCTCGCGCTCGCGCTCTAGGCTGATGCGGGCGGTCTTCGCCACGCCTTCCGGCAAATCCTGCGCGGCCTGCGCGCTGTCGCTGTCTTTCATGGCGTCCCCTGAGGCGCTGGGCTGGCGCAGCTTGTCGATGGGCAGGTAGATCATGTTGTTGCCGTTTTTCACGTCCAGCAACACGGTGTTGGTCTTTTCAAACACGGCTTGCAGGGTGTCGAGGTACAGCCTTTCGCGGGTCACTTCCGGGGCTTTCTGGTACTCGGCCAGCAATTTTTCAAAGCGCATGGCCTCGCCCTGGGCCTTGGCGATTTGGTTGAGCTTGTACGCCTCGGCCTCCTGCTCCAGCCGCGCCGCCGCGCCGTGCGCCTTCGGCACGATTTCTTTGGCGTAGGCGTCCGCCTCGTTTTGCAGCCGTTGCTCGTCTTCGCGCGCCTTGATGGCGTCCACGAAAGCGCTCTGCACCTCTTCCGGCGGCTGCGCGTCCTTGATGCTGACGGTGACGATGTAGATGCCGGCGTTGTACTGGTCTAGGACTTGCTGGATCTCGGCCTTGATTTCCTCGGCGATGACGCCGCGGCCCTCGGTCAGCACGAAGTCCATGTTGTTCCTGCCGATGACGCCGCGCTCGGCGCTTTCGGTCACTTGGATCAACGTCGGAACCGGATCGGTCGGCAAATTGAACAGGTAGCCGAAGGCGTCTTTGATCTGGTATTGGACGGACAGGCCGACATTGACGATGTTCTCGTCCTTGGTCAGCATCAGCGCCTCTTTCTCCACCATTGAGGTTTGCTGGCGTCCGCCGGAACGGTAGCCGACTTCGATGGAGCGCTGTTTTTCGACGTTGACGATGGTGTGGCTTTCAATCGGCGAGGGCAGCCGCCAATGCGGGCCAGGCTGCGTCGTGTCCACATACTTGCCAAAGCGGGTCACCACGCCCCGGTTGCCTTCATCGACGATGTAAATGCCGGTCGCCGCCCAGACGGCCACCAACACCACAGCCACCAAGGCCGCCAGGCTGGCCATGTTGCCGCTGTCGTCGCCGCCTCCACCTCCGCCGAACAGGCCACCTAGCTTGTCTTGCAGCGAGCGCATCACTTCTTCCAGATCAGGGGGTGTCTCCTGCTGATCCCGCCCACTCCAAGGGTCTTTTTTGTTACCGCCCGGTTCATTCCAGGACATTGAATGGCTCCTGTTGTAGTTCAATAGCTTAAGAAGTGTCCGAAGCGAACACGAAGGGTAAAGACAGCCGTTCAGGGAAAATTATCCGGCAACAAGCCCGCGCCCAAACAATACCCGGCTTGCGGGCCGGATATTTTACACAGAAAGGGCGGAATCGAATGCTTCGCCGCCATCCGAACTCAAAGCCACGCCAAAATCCCGCAGCAGTCTTTCATCCTTGGCAGGGATTTCAATTTCCATGACCCAGCCCCCGGACTCGTCAGGCTCGTCCCGCAGCACCTTGGCGATGGCGAACAGGCGGGCGCGCCGGCCGGCCTCGGCGGGGGACAGGCAGAAGATGTGGCGGCGCGTTTCCCCGCTGAGGCGTTCGAGAACCGCCTGGCTGAGCAATTCCAAGCCCTGCCCGGTCGCGGCGGACAGCCAGACTCGGCAGACTTGGCCTTGTTCGTCGCGCTCTATCTTAGGCGTGGCGCCTTCCAGCAAGTCCAGCTTGTTGTAAACTTGAAGCCTCGGCACGCGCTCCGCGCCAATTTCGCCCAGCACCTCCTCCACTTGCGCGACCGTGTCGGCCAGCCGCCCGTCGCTGGCGTCGATCACATGCAGCAGCAGGTCGGCGTCGCTGGCCTCGCTCAGCGTGGAGCGGAACGCAGCCACCAGTTCATGGGGCAGATGGCGGATGAATCCAACGGTGTCGGCCAAGACCACGGACAGATGGCCGACGAGTTGATAGCGCCTAAGGGTGGGGTCCAGTGTCGCAAAGAGCTGGTCTGCCGCGAACACGTCCGATTGGGTGAGCGCGTTGAACAAGGTCGATTTGCCGGCGTTGGTGTAGCCCACTAGGCCAACCACCGGAACGTCCGCCCGCTTCCTGGCGGTGCGCCCCTGCTCGCGCTGTTGCTCGACCTTTTCCAGGCGTTTTTGGATCGTGCGGATGCGATTTTCCAACAGCCGCTTGTCGGTTTCAAGCTGGGTTTCGCCGGGGCCGCCGCGCAGCCCGATGCCGCCTTTCTGGCGTTCCAAATGCGTCCAGCCGCGCACCAGCCGGGTCGCCATGTGGCGTAGCTGCGCCAGTTCCACTTGGAGCTTGCCTTCGAAGGTTCTGGCGCGTTGGGCGAAAATGTCGAGGATCAGCCCGGTGCGGTCGATGACGCGCACCGACAGCGCCTTTTCCAGGTTTCTCTCTTGGCTGGGCGACAGCGCGTGGTTGAACAAGACGATTTCGGCTTGGTTGGCGGAGACCGCTTGGAGAAGCTCTTCCAGCTTGCCGATGCCGATGAAATAGCGGGGGTCGGCGGTTTGGCGCTTGCCGGTGACTACCGCGACGGGATAGGCGCCTGCGGAAAGCGCCAGTTCGCGGAGTTCGGCCAAGTCGTCCTGCTCGCCCTTGGTTTGCAGATGCACGAGTACGGCCCGTTCGCCCGTGTCGGGCCGGTCAAACAAGACAGACCCTCAGCGACAGGAAAGATGCCTGAACATTCGCCATTGCCCACACGCCGCGCAGGACTGCGCCCCGCCGGTTATTCCTCATCCTCTGGAAATTCGGACATGTTCGGCACACGCACTTGGCGGGCCGGAACGATGGTGGATATGGCGTGCTTGTAAACCATCTGGCTGACAGTATTCTTCAGCATAATTACATATTGATCGAATGAATCGATCTTGCCTTGTAATTTGATGCCGTTCACCAAGTAAATGGACACGGGCACATGTTCTTTTCTCAAAGCATTCAAGAAAGGATCTTGCAAGTTTTGCCCTTTCGACATCATCATTCTCCTTATTTTTATTTGTTGTGGTGCCAAGCTTAAACAGTCTAGGGATTATTAAAACAGATATTTGCCGCTTTCGCTAGATTGGGAAACGGGGCTAAACCATTTCACGGAGAAAAACACTCCTTCAAGCGCAGCTTATGGCAGACCCCAAGACGGTAAAAAAGTTCGCTGGCCCGTGGCTAACCCCGCCTCTGGGTGCCGGTGTCGTAGGGACCCGCATGCCGCTCGATGAACTCGACAATCTGCCCGGCAAGATCCTTGCCGGTGACTTGCTCTATGCCGCACAGCCCTGGCGAAGAGTTGACCTCCAGCACCAGCGGCCCCTTGGCGCCGCGCACGATGTCCACCCCTGCGACATTTAGCCCCATGGTCTCGGCGGCCTGCAAAGCGGTTCGCCGCTCGGTCTCGCTCAGTTCCACCAGCTCCGCCCGGCCACCCCGGTGGAGATTGGAGCGGAACTCGCCTTCCTTGGCGGTGCGCTTCATCGCGGCGACCACCTCCCCGCCGATCACGAAACAGCGGATGTCGCTCCCGCCGGCCTCGCGCACA
>JBJSYU010000095.1:0-5164 GCA_046089945.1 Candidatus Methylumidiphilus sp. | reverse complement strand
GGGCTGGCCGAGCAGATCAGCTACGCTGGGCTGGTCGCCGAACTGCTAGGCGTCAACTTGAGCAAGTCGCACAGCCGCACCGACTGGTCGCGGCGGCCGCTCAGCCCGGAGCAACTGAGCTATGCGGCGGACGATGTGATTTACCTGGAGCAGGCTTACCGCGCCATGCTGCCGCGCTTGGAAAAACTGGGGCGATTGGCGTGGCTGGCGGATGACTTTGCGGATCTAGCCGATCCGGCGCATTACGAGAGTTCGCCGGAGACGGCTTGGCAGCGCATCGGTGGGGTGTACCAGTTGAAGCCTAAGCAGCTTTCGATTGTGCAGGCGCTTGCGGCCTGGCGCGAGCAGACGGCGCGTGCGCAGGATTTGCCGCGTGGCTGGATCGTCAAGGACGAGGCGCTGTTTGACTTGGCCCGCCAGCAGCCGGCCAGCGCCGAGCAATTGAGCCATGTGCGCGGCATCGACGAGCGCATGGCGAAGCGCCACGGCTCGGCCATTTGCAAGCTGATCCAAGAAGCCGCCGCCCGCCCGCCGCAGAATCTGGGCAACAAGCCGCGCTCAACGAAAAAGACGGCGGAACAGGAGGCGCAGATGGATATCTTGATGGCGGTGGTGCGCCTGCGCGCCGCGCAGAACACCTTGAACCCCGGCACCTTGGCCGGGCGCAAGGATTTGGAGCAATTGCTGGACGGCGACCCGGAGGCGCGGCTGGCGCACGGCTGGCGCAAGACCATGGCTGGCGACGAGCTGGCGGCGGTGCTGCGCGGCGAGCTGGTCTTGAAAATCGTCGGCGGCAGCCTGCGCATCGCCCGCGATGGCGCCGTCGCTTGATCCCGCGTTGGCAGCACCGCTGTCCGCAGGGGCAGGGCCATGACCGACCACGCCACCCGCACCCGCCACCGGGCGATCCATCTGCCCTGCATTCTCGCGGCTGGATACCACTTCTTCCGGGGCAACACCTGCGAACTGTCGGAAGAGGAAGCGGCGGTGCAAATTCCGTCTTTGGCCTATCCGGGAGTCAAATCCCCCGCGCACGGCGTGGCGGCGGTCTTGACTTTAGGGCTGGGCAGGGGCGGTGGGGCGATGCGCGAAATCTTGAAAATCCCGTGCAAAGTCACCTATATCGCCACCACCGTCGTGGGCCTGCAACTGTATACGCAGGATTTGGACGAACGCCAGCAAAAAATCTTCGACGCCGTGTTGAAGGTCAAGGTGTGAAGTGTGCCGGCGCGGCGGATTTTCGGTATCATGCCGCCTTCGCAAAGGCTGCGCGGCGTTAGGATAATTGGCTGTCGCATGCGGTCTATGCCAAGGATTTTGGCAAACAGGTGAACCCATGAACAAATTGATCACTTTCGTAAGCTGCGGCCTGCTGGCCGCGTGTAGCGGCCCGGAGTCAGACTACACGGCCGTGTACCAAGTCGTCCCCGACGCCCACGTGCTGTATTTGGGCAACCATCTTTACATCGCCAAGGACAATGACGGCGGCACGTTTTGGGTCAAAGTGAACGAGGGCGGCGAAGCCGCCTCAGTGGATCGGATTTTCTAATCATTCCATCAGCAGACACCTTTTCATGACTTATGCCCGATTGGCGCTGCTACTCGTTTCGCCGTTCGCCTACCTAGTGCTGTGCGCGTTTGCCGGAGCATTATTGGCTTATCCGCTGCACTTTGTATTGCCCGCCAGTTGGGATTATCAAACCCTGGTATTCAAGGGTTCGCAAACCTTGATGATCCTAGGTTTGATTCCGCTGGGCCGGTATTTGGGGATGGGCTGGGCGGACGTGGGGCTGGCCTGCCCGCGCCAGGAAACCTTAAGCCAATTGCGGCGCGGCTTTGGCTATGGCGCGTTGATGCTGGGCCTGCACGTGCTGGCGCTGATGCTGCTGGACGTGCGCCGCTTCGACCCGGAAAAGCTGCAACTGGCTAGAATCGCCAGCCTGTCGGCGAAAGGTGCGTTGATTGGCTTAGGCGTCGCGTTGATCGAAGAGCCGGTATTCCGAGGTTTTCTGCTTGGCGTATTGCATCGGCGCGCCAGACGCGTGGTCGCGGTGCTGGTTGCGTCTGGGTATTTTGCCGGGCTGCACTATTTGAAAACCGGCATCCATCCAAACTATGCCGAGGTGCGCTGGGACAGCGGCATCATCATCGTTGTTGACGCCTTCAGCAACCTGCATCAAATCTACCTCGATTCCTTTTTGGCCTTGTTTGCGGCCGGCGCGTTTTTGTGCTGTGTCAGGCTGCTGGCCCCGGCCAAAAACTTTGGTTATTGCCTAGGCATACATGCCGGCTGGGTGTTTGTGATTAAATCGACAAATCCATTAGGTTTCTGCAATTTGCAATCGCCCTGGGTGTATTCGGTCAGCTACTTTGACGGCAACATCGGCTATTTTTCGGCGGCGTGGACTACCGTACTCATTGGTATTCTCGCGTTTAAAATCGCCAAGCAAACCCAAGCCACTGGCTAATCTTTTCTTTAAAGACTTGTGGAAAAAATATTGGATATGGGCAACAACACATTTTCCGCCACGGACGGCAAAGGAAATTTAGCGGTATCAGCATGGGCGGCGGTGGCGGGACTGACGCTACTGCATGTGCTGCTGGCCTATTGGACTGAGCTAATCCCCGAAGAGGCTTATTACTGGACATATAGCCAGCATCCGGCTTTGAGCTATTTTGACCATCCGCCGATGGTGGCGTGGATTATCTGGCTAGGCACGGCGCTATTCGGCGATAACGAATTCGGTGTGCGCAGTATTGCCATCGCGCTGTGGCCGGGTTCAGCGTGGCTATTATGGCAAACCGGCCGGCTGTGGTTTAACGCAAAAACTGCCGATGTGGCGGTGCTGCTGTTCTGCCTGACGCCGATCTTCACCGCGGTCGGCTTCATCGTCACCCCCGATGCGCCCTTGCTGTTTTTCTGGCTGTTGACGCTGTACGCTTGCAGCCGGGCGCTGCACAGCGGGCAGGGCGTCTATTGGCTGCTGGCGGGTTTCGGGCTGGGCTGTGCGATGCTGTCGAAATACACCGCCGTGATGCTGGCGGCGTCTTTGCTGTTGTTCCTGCTGCTGTCGGATCGGCACCGCCATTGGCTGCGCCGCGTTGAGCCTTGGCTGGGCCTGCTGCTGGCTTTGGCGGTGTTCAGCCCGGTGGTCATTTGGAACGTCCAGCACCACTGGGCCTCGTTCCTGTTCCAGTCCAGCCGCACGGCGACGGTCGGCCACAATCCCGTGCATGAGGCCAGCCAGTTTTGGCTTTACCAATTGCTGGCGCTGACGCCGCTGCTGTTGGCTTTGCACCTCTACACCTTGCGCCCGGCCATCCGCCGGGGCTGGCTGCAACGCGAAGACGCTTGGAATTTCGCCATGTCGTTCGCTTTGCCCTTGTTTGCCGTGTTCGTGCTGGCCAGCTTCAAAAACAAAGGCCATGTCAATTGGACGGCCCCGACTTATCTGTCTTGGTCACTGGCCAGCGCCGCGTTGGCGGTGGAGTTTCAAACGGCTTGGCAAACCCACCGCCCGCTGCTGTGGCGCGCGTTGGCCGGCTGTTGTGCCGCCGTGTCGCTGAGCGCGATAGCCTTGGGGCATGCCAGTTTGGCCTTTGGCATGCCGGCAGGGCTGTCCATGTCCAACGCCGGCGGCTGGCGGGCGTTCGCCGCTGAAATCGGCAAGGCCCGCGCCGAACTCGGCGAAAACGCAGGCAGACCCACCTTTGTCATCGGCGGCGACAAACTGAACATTTCCGCGTCGGTCGGGTTTTATTTGCATGACACCGCCAACACCGTTAATGATTACGCCATCGGCGCACCGGGTATTGGCTACCGCTATTGGACTGACTTGGCGCAGTTTGCCGGGCGTCCTGCCGTGGTCGTGCTGCCGCGTATGGAACAGTATTCCATCGCCTTGCTGAAAGTGTATTTCGCGCAGGTCGGCGAGCCGGTATGGGTGGAGGCGCAAGGCCAAGGCCGACAGCGGCACGGCGCGTATGTCATCCGCTGCCTAGGGTATGCGCCCCGGCCTGAGCAGCAGAAATAATCTGAATCTTACTTAATCTGGGCGAAACATGAAACCAACGTTGAAAGCAATCGTATTTGGGCTGGCCTTGGCGTGTGCGCCGCTGGCAGGCATCGCCGCTGAAGACCATCCCGAATTGACTCCAGGCGATGAAGCCTATTCGGCGGAAAACTATGAATTGGCCGCCCGCTTATACCGCAAAGACGCGGAATTGGGCGTCATCGTCGCACAGGTCAGTTTGGCGGTGATGTATATGGACGGGCTGGGCGTGGCGCAAAGCCATCAGGAAGCGGCAAAATGGTTTGCCAAAGCCGCCGAGCAGGGCAACGCCGAGGCCCAACACAATCTAGGCCAGCTTTATCAGGTCGGCCAAGGCGTCGCGCAAAACCCCATCGAGGCGGACAAATGGTTTATCCTGTCCGGGGCGGCGGCGAGTTCGGCGAATGTCGAGAAAACCATGAATCCCGCGCAAATCGCCGAGGCGCGGAAATTGGCCGAGGATTGGAAAGCTGCTTTTAAGAAGGCTAGGGAACGGTGAAAAAGGCAGCGCTTAAGATAAGTTTTTGCTCCCTCCCCCTCGCAGGGGGAGGGTTGGGGTGAGGGTCTTACAATCCAATGGTTTCCCCTCACGCTAGCCCTCTCCCCACAGGGCGAGGGGACTTATTCAAATCATTATTCTGGAGATATTGCCATGTCCGTGGAAACTAAACACATCGCCGCCTTCATACTAGCAGCCGCCGCCGCCATCGACGCTAATGCCGAGGAAGTGACCGCCTTAGATCAAGCCATCGGCGACGGCGACCATGTCACTAATCTGCAACGGGGCTTAGGTGTGCTGGCCGGTTTGGCGCCGGATCTGGGCGCGTTGGACTGGTCGGCGGCATTCCAGAAAATGGGCATGAGCGTGATGTCCACCGTCGGCGGCGCATCCGGGTCGCTGTACGGCACATTCTTTTTGGCGCTGGCAAAATCCTTGAAAGGCCGCGAACTGGATCAAGCGGCCTTGGCCGAGGCGTTTGCGGCGGGGGTGGCGTCGATGAAGCAGCGCGGCAAGGCGGACTTGGGTGAAAAGACCATGCTCGATGTGCTAATCCCGGTCGCCGAAGCGCTGCAAAAAGCGGCGGCGGACGCCGCGCCGCTGGCGCAAACCG
>JBJSYU010000094.1:0-3348 GCA_046089945.1 Candidatus Methylumidiphilus sp. | reverse complement strand
AATCTTACGCGAAAAGGCAGGCGTCCGCCCCGAACTTTCTTATCCCGAACTCAGGTTAGTCAAGCGGTGCGCGGTCGGCATGGCCCGGCGCAAGCAAGGCAGGCCAGCCCGACGCCTAAGCCACCCCCCTGCACAATTCCGCCACCTTTCGACAACCCCTCCCCCCTGCTTTAGTTGCCATTATCCGGCGCGGAAACGGCGGCAGGTTTGCAACCTCCCTAATTTCTCCGATTTTTACCGTAAACAATGCCATCGGCCCGCCCGTCCGCCCGGCACGGACACACACGCGCAGAATACCTAGCAACCTACCTAGAGAAGTGGGGAAAGTGGGGAGAGTGGGGAAATTTGGGCTGTAGCCCACGGCTGGCGCGGCTTTCGGTGTGCGGCAGGGTGCGCCGCGAGTGGGGAATCTCCCCACTCGGAAGTGGGGAGCGCGGCAGCGGCGGTTTGTTGCGGCCTTCCTGCGCCTAAATCCTTGCTCCCCACTCAAGTGGGGAATTTCCCCACTCGTTTGTTTGAGTGGGGAGCGGAAAAAGCCTTACACGGCGCGGCTTTTGGGCTTATTTCCCCACTCTCCCCACTCCAAAACATTAACCATCTTCTATAGTTTCCCGCTTCATCACATAGACACGGCGGGACACCCCGGCAATGGTGCGCTTCGGGCTTAGCCGCAGCTTGCCGCCTTCCTTTTGCACGTCCAACAACAGCCCGCGCTCGGCCATCCGCGCCCATAGGCTGCGCGGGGTGATTGCGACATGCTCGCCAGTGGCCTTGGCAAGCTCTTGCACGGCGGCAAAGGCGGCATTGCGATCCAGGTACACGCGCACCGGGTCAACCCAGCCCACCAACTCGCCCAGGGGCTTGTCGATGGTCGGCGGTTGGTCGCCATGCCCCGGAATGACCCGCCAGCCCCAAAAGCTGGGGTGTTCGGCGGGCGGGCCTTGCTTGAGCGCGTCGGCAAAATGGCACATCCCGGCGTTCAGGCTGGATTTCAAGAACCCCAAAAACTGTAAAACCTCGTCTTGGTCGGCCTGCAAATCGCCCTGCGCGGCAATCATGTCTTTCAACGCGGCTTGGCAAGCCTTGAACGTGTCCGCCGACTGCGCGGCGTCGATGGCCCCGGCTTCCTCGGCGTAGGTCAAGAACAGCGTCATGCCGACGAGCAGGCTGGCGTACACGTCCGCCGCCCGTGGATGCGCCTTGGCGAAACCTTCTTGTATCGCCTCGTCGCGCAGGCCGCGCAGACTTTCCGGCAGTTTCGTTTTCCAAGCGTCCATGTCTTGAGCGAGCCAGCGCAGGAAGCCGCCCATGCTGCGCTCCAATGCGCCGGAACGGGCGGCTTCCTGCAATTCGCCCAGCACGGCATTGTCCACGTCCGCCATGCTCAACTCGACCAAGGCCAGCCGCGCCCGCAGCGACGCGCCGCGCGGGATGTCTTCGCCGGTCGCCAGCACTAGGCCGCGTGGATGGAAGGCCGCCCGCTGCTTCATGTCGGACGTGCGCCGCCCGCGCCCGGACTGGTTGCCGACACTGCGAAACAGCCGGTCGGCCTTCACATGCAGCTTATGCACGTCGGCGGCCGCGCCACGCGGCTTAAAGTCGTCAACAATGAACAAGCAATCCTTGGCCGCGTGTCCCTTGGCTTCAAGGTCGCTTTCGGTGTCGTCCCAGTTCGCCGGGAAGTTGCGGGCGTTGAAGCCCCGGCCAAAATGCGCCAGCGCCACGCCCGCCGCCTCCGATTTGCGGCTGCCGGTCTGCCCGGCCAGAAATACCCCGTGGTCAATCGGCGCGGCTTCGCCCAAGGGCGCACGGTAGACGCCCGCCAGCAACACCGCGCCCAGCGCCTCATTGCTCGCTGAAATACCCAAAAGCCGCAGGCTCGCGCCGATGTCCGCGCGCAAATCGCCGCCGCCCGCCGTGTCGAAGCCATAGCGCCGCATGTTGCCCTCGCCCGCCCGCACTTCCAAATCGTCCCGCCCGCCCGCCGCGCCAATCCCGCCGCCGCCGTGCAGGAACAGCCATTCCCCGCCAATCTTGCGCCAGCCGGTGTGGCCGTAGACGGTGCGCCGTTTGTCGCAGGGTATTAGCCCCTGAATCGCCGTGCGCAAGTGGTCTTTTATTGAACTGCCTGCATGGACTAAAGGAGACGATCCCCATTCATAAACCCACGTCAAGCCCGAAAACTTCGACGAGGATACTTCAATGGGTTTTAAGTAAGTGCCGTCGCTCAAACATCCCTCAATCAAAAACAGCGTTTCCGCTTCCGCGCCGTTGTCGTGAATGACTTCCTCGCGGATACTCGCCACAAAATTACACAAAGGCCGTCCGCCCTGGTCGTCGATCAGCCATATCTGATTGCCTTTAATCTCATACGGCAGAAAGCCCACATCCGCCCGCCCGCGCCCATTGGGCGCGTCGTCGCTGTCGCGTAAATCTTGCATGACTGCGTTAAGCGGAACGTTCGCCTTCTTGGCGATTTGCTTAAGCAGGCTGGCGCGTGTGGGTTTGCGCAATGCGGACTTGTTGACTTGCGGGGCCAGTTCGTAAACCAGTTTCCCGAAGTCGTCGGCTTCGCTGATTTTCCGCTCAAAGGCCAGCCGCAAGGCATTATCTTCGGCCATATCGACCACTTTGCCCCGGTCGGCCTTGGCGGGCTTGTCGGGGCTGTGGCTGTCGGTCGGGCGGGGCTGGCTTGCGGGTTCCAAGCGTGGCGGATTCACCGCCTTGCCGGATTGCTTGGGTATCTTCTGCGGCGGTTCGGCGGAAGGCGGCGGGGCGGGCAAGCCTGCGGTGTCGCGGGCTTCGGGCTGTTGCGCAATCTGCTGGGCGTAGTATGCCGGGTCGAAAGGCGGTTCTTCGCGGCGCGGAAGCGGCCCGGCGGTGGGTTTTAGAAAATACTTACAGCCGCCGTGGGCGTGGGAGTTGATATACGGCTTGCGCTCCTTGCGGTTGGCAAAGAATTTCGCCGTGCTGCGGCCATAGGCCACGCCCTCGAAAGGATCGGCCAGCGCCGCGCCGTCATAGTGCGCCGGGTTTTTCAGCACGTCGCCGACAGTGGCAAGGCCCAAGGTGGCGAACTCAAGCGGCCAATCGCGGTACAAGTCGGCGGGCTGGCCGCTGGGCGGAATCTGCCGGGTTTGCGCGCGCGCCTCCGCTTCCGGCACACCGCGCCCCACCATGCCGCTTACATGCGATTCCTCCCACTTCGCCCGCTGGGCCTGCCGGTCAGGTTCGCGGGCTTGCTTGGCCTGTGCAACCAATGCGGCAAGCTGATGCTCCTCGGCTTCGTCCAGGTCGGGCAGTGCGCGGGTGTCCAGATACCCGCCCGCGTGGTAAGCCGCCTGCGGT
>JBJSYU010000093.1:0-9502 GCA_046089945.1 Candidatus Methylumidiphilus sp. | reverse complement strand
CTGTCCACCAATTTGAGCGAAATCGAACTGGCGGTGGCGACGATGGCCTTGGGCGCGGGCGAGGCGCTGAACCCGCTGCAACTGCTGTGGATCAACATGGTCGCCGACATCGCCCCGGCCATGGCCTTGGCGCTGGAGCCGCCCGAACACGATGTGCTGAAGCAAAAGCCCCGCGACCCCAACCGCCCGATCATCGACGGCCCGGACTTCAAGCGCCTGCTGCGTGAATCGGCGGTCATCACCGGCGGCTCGCTGGCGGTGTATCTGTTGAGCCGCCATCGCTACGGGCCGGGCCTGAACGCCAGCAGCAACACCTTTTTGGCGTTCACGCTGGCGAAATTCCTACACGCCTTAAGCTGCCGCTCGGAGGACACCACCGTGCTAGATCGGGATCGCCCGGCCAACCCGCACATGGTCTACGCGCTAGGCGGCACGCTGGCCATCCAAGCTTTGGCGACGTTTTACCCGCCGTTGCGCAGCCTGCTGCGCTGCTCGCCGCTGGCCTTGGTGGACGTGCCGCTGATTGTCGCCGGGGCCAGCGCGCCGTTTTTGATTAACGAGTCGGTTAAGCGGATTGGTGGCGGGGCTGAAAAATCGATGTTGTTGGATACTGGGATTGCGGCGGAAACCGAGCAATTCGGGCAATAGGTTTATCCATTGCCAGTCTCTTAAAGATAAGGTCATTATTGAAATCAGTAAATGGTGATTAACATGCAGACACAAACCGATTTAGTGAACGCGATTGCCGCTATTGCCAATGAGATACCTTTGGCGCGGACGGCGCAACTCTACGAATTCGCGCTATTCCTAAAATCCCATCCGCTGCCGATGGAGGAAACCCTAGATGCGATTGCCGCCGATGAATCGCTATGGGATAGCCAATTCGCGGCCACCCCGGATGGCAAGCTGGCGGCTTTAGTGGCGTCGGTTGAAGCAGAAATTAGCGCAGGCAAAACCTTGCCCCTGTTCAATTATCCGAATCTTTTTTAATCACCTCTAGGAGGATGCGAGCATGACCAGTCTTCTTGAGCAAGCCATCCAAAGGGTAGCTATTTTACCGGTGGACATTCAAAATGAAATTGCCGAACAATGGCTCGAAGACATCGAAAATGAAATAGGCTGGCAGAGAACCTTGCAGCAGCCGCAAGAAAAATTATCGGAACTCGCGCGGAACGCTTTGCAGCAATCCGCCCAAGGTAAAACCGTCAAAAAAGGCTTCGATGAACTCTGAACTGACACCGGAGTTTATGGAATGCTTTCATAATTTGCCGGATCGAGTTAAGCAAACAGCCCGGAAAAACTATCGTCTATGGAAGCAGAACCCACGCCATCCCGGCTTGGAATTCAAGAAACTTAACACCTCCATGCCGGTATATTCGGTACGCGCAGGGATCGGGTGGCGGGCTGTAGGCGTGATGAAAGATTCCGATACCGTGGTATGGTTTTGGATTGGCCCCCATAGTGAATATGACAAGCTTCTAAAAAGCTTATGACCTCAACCAAGCTGAAAAAGGTACGCTATGCGTACCCTACGCGGCTGATGACGCAGATGGAGCGCCGACATCCCTGCCGGCCAAAATCTGGAAATGCGTGAAACGCCGGCAGGGATGCCGGCGCTACGGCAAGGATGCCGGCGCTCCAAATCAACCCCATAGCCGTCCCGTGTCAATCCCATTCGCAAGCCACTTAAGAACTGACTAGCCATGAAACAAGACTTCCTGTTTACCTCCGAATCCGTCGCCGAAGGCCATCCCGACCGTCTCAGCGACATGATTTCCGACGCGGTGGTGGACCGCTTCCTGACCCAAGACCCCTATTCGCGCATCATCACCGAATGCGCCTTGTCGAAGGGCGTGGTGTTTCTGGCGGCGCGCTTCGTGTCGCAGGCCAACGTCGATTTGCCGGACGTGGCGCGTTCGGTCATTGGACAGGTCGGCTACCGCCCGGAAGACTTCAACGCCGCCGACTGCACCGTCATCACCAGCCTCATCACCATGCCGCAAAGCCAACGCGCCAAGGCCGACGAGCAGGACATGAGCGACACCGAAATCGAACATCTGCCGGTCAGCCACCAGGCGACGATCTTCGGCTACGCCTGCACCCAGACGCCGGCGCTGATGCCTTTGCCCATCGTGCTGGCGAACGGCGTGGCGCGTGGCCTGACGGCGGCGCGGCGGCGCAAGGCCATGGCCTACCTGTCGCCGGACTGCACCGTGCAAGTCGGCGTCCGCTATGAAAACGCCAAGCCGGTGCGCATCCAAAGCGTCACCGTCATCGCCGGCGTGCAGCACCGCGAAAAAATCGATCCGGTGCAATTGCGCGAAGACCTGGTCAAGCACGTCATCGCGCCGGTGTTCGCCGACGAGCCGCTGGGGTTGGACGATGCCACCGAAATTTTCGTCAACCCGCAAGGCGCGTTCCCGAAGAGCGGCCCGGCCTACCATTCCGGCATGACCGGCCGCAAGTCCGCCGCCGACACCTACGGCGGCTACGCCCGCCACAACGGCGCGGCGCTCAGCGGCAAAGACCCCTCGCGCATCGACCGCATCGGCGTCTACGCCGCCCGCTACGCCGCCAAGAACATCGTCGCCGCCGGGCTGGCCGAGGAATGCGAGGTGCAACTGAGCTATTCCATCGGCCACGCCGCCCCGGTCAGCATCCAGGTGCAGACCTTCGGCACCGGCACGGTGGCCGACAGCGAAATCCAAAGCCGCGTGGCAAAACACTTCGACTTTCGCGTCGGCGCGATCATCCGCGACTTCAACCTGCGCCATTTGCCCGCCGAACGCGCCGACGGCTTCTACGGCAAGCTGCCGGCCCATGGGCATTTCGCCAACGCGCTGGTGGATCTGCCTTGGGAGCAGACCGACAAGGCCGATTTGCTGAAATGAGCGGCGGACTGCCGCGCAACCCGATTTACTGGCTGGTTCCATTCATTCCGCTGGCCGAGGTGTTGGAATATGGGCTGGCCGGGGTGCCGCCGTACATCAAATTCGGCTGCGCCGCGCTGGCGTTGATTCCGATGGCGGCGGTCATGGTGGAATCCACCGAACAAATCGCCCACCATGCCGGCGAAACCGTCGGCGGGCTGCTCAACGCCACGTTTGGCAACGCGCCGGAGCTTATCATCGCGCTGATCGCGTTGCAGGCCGGCCTTTTGGATGTGGTGAAGGCGTCGATAGTCGGCGTCATGCTCGCCAACCTGCTGTTTGTGCTGGGGCTGTCCTTCCTGGTCGGCGGCTTGTTCCACCGCCAGCAAAAGTTCAACCGCCGCGGCCGCCGCGTCGAGCGCTCGGTGCTGATGATCGCCGCCATCAGCATCGTCGTCCCTAGCGTGTTCGACAATTTCATCTCGCCGGCGACGCTACAGCAGGAAACCGCGCTCAGCGCCTGCGTGGCGGTGGTCTTGCTTATCACCTACGGCTTCAATCTATTGTTCATGCTGAAAACCCATCCGCATTATTACGCGCCGAAGAAGCGGGCGGACAATGCCCTGGAAGATGAAGGCGGGCATTGGCCCTTGCCCAGGGCGGTCGCGGTGCTGGTGGCTTCGTCGCTGGTGCTGGCCTTGATGAGCGAAATCCTGGTGGGTTCGGTGGAAGGCACGGCGCAGAACTTGGGCATGTCCAAGGCGTTCATCGGCATCATTGTCATCGCCTTGCTCGGCGGCGCGCCGGAAACCGTCGCCGCCGTGTCGATGGCGCGGAAAAACAAGCTGGATCTAACCTTAGGCATCGCGGTGGGCAGCAGTATCCAAATCGCGCTGTTTGTCGCCCCGGTGCTGATGCTCAGCAGCCTGTTCCTCGCCCCGCGCCCGCTCAATCTGGTGGTCGGCAACGCCGGCATCATGATTGTGCTGTTTCCGGTGATGATTTTTTCCATGGTCGCGGCCGACGGCAAATCCGACTGGTTCAAGGGCATACAGCTCCTCAGCGTCTATCTGCTGATTGCCCTGTTCTGCTATTTTTTGCCGGACAGCCCCAATCTGCCGCTGATTAAGCCTTGAGAAAAGCGCCCCGGCCTATTTTGGGTGTATCGTGTCGGGTCTGCGTTTTTTCAAACCAACAGGGTAAGCGATGAGCGACAGCCATTTTTGCGAGCGCGACTTAGCCGATTTGGCCTGGGCGTACCAGCATCTTGAACATCCCTCGCTGGCGGCTAGGCTCAGCAGCGTGATCGGCGTGCCGATTGAACAGGCGCTTAGCGTACTGCCGCAGGCTTGGCATCGGCGGATTGAGCAGGCGGCGGAACGCAGCATCGGCATCATGCTGGATCTGACCATCCACAGCATGGCGACGGTGCAGCCGGATGCCGCCAACGATCCGCTGCACCGGCTATTGGTCATGGGCACCGGCGCGGCCGGCGGGTTTTTCGGGCCGCTGGCGCTGCTGGCCGAATTGCCGCTGACCACGGCGCTGATGCTGCGCTCGATTGCCGACATCGCCCACAGCCAAGGCGAAGACCTGGCCAGCCCGGACGCCAAGCTGGCCTGCATGCAAGTGTTCGCGCTTGGCGGGCGCAGCGCGGAAGACCGCGCCACCGACACCGGCTATTACGGCCTGCGCGTGACCTTGAGCCTGCATTTTGCGCCCCGGCTGCTGCCGTTCGGGCGGGCGGCGGGCGAGTCGGTGCCGGCGGCGGTCAATGTGGCGCGCTGCATCGCCGCCCGCTTCGGCCTGCTGGTCTCCGACAAAGTCGCCGCGCAGCTTGCCCCGGTCGCCGGCGCTGCCGCCGGGGCGCTGCTGAACGTCGCCTTCATGCGCCATTTCCAAGACATCGCCCGCGGCCATTTCATCGTGCGCCGGCTGGAGCGCCGCCACGGCGCCGACGCCACTCGCGAGGCTTACGAAGACATCGGCCGCCGCCAAGCCCAAGTCACGCGCAGCTACAGCCCGCTGGAAGGCTGGTAGCCGCTGGCGGCAGGACGGCGCAGGCCGACTGCCACAAGCCTGTTTGCACAAGCCGACGCAAAAAAAAGCGCCGTCCACAAAGGACGGCGCTTACCCATTCACCTCGGCTATCGAAGACGTAGCGCCGGCATCCCTGCCGGCGGCTGGCCTAAGCCGCAGCCGCTGTCGGCTGCTCTTCAGGCGACAGGAACTCTTCGGTTTCCTGGATCACTTCCGCCACCAAACGCTCCTTTTCCTCGAACGCCTGATGCGCGGCGACAGCGCCGTCATGCAACGCGCTCTCGATCACGCTGTCTTTCGGCACCAGCAGCTTGCGCAGCAGCAAGGACGTGAACACCGTGCCGAACGACACCGCATACAGCGTCTTGTAAGCGGCGCGCTTAAGCAACGGCTTCTTAGGCGCCGGCTCGCCGGCCGCTTCCGCCTCTGCGACTTCCACGATCTCAGCGCCGGTTTCCGCAGCCTCCTCGACAACAACGGATTCCTCGGATTTCTTGAAAAATTTTCGGGCCATGGGGCATCTCCAAACGTCTCATCATCATTGCACCTTTCCGCCTGCCGCTGCGGGCCGCGCGGAAAAGACCTTCAAAAATGGCGAACCGCCGCGACGGCGCCACCTTTGCTAAAAAGTATATCAGGCTTAATGGCTTAGCAAAGCCCTGTCATCAAACCGTAACACGCCCTTGTTACATTTCCCAAAAACCCCTGAATTTAAGCCCTTAAGCTTCCTTCCCCTTGGCGGGGCGCGAGTATCTACACAGTCGGCAAGGCATTGATTTAACTCCCCATCCCCTGCGGGGGACGGGAACTCAAATTCAGCGGTTTTTTAACGCCAACCCCTGCCAACCCGCACACGAAACCACCGGCCATGAACCCACTGCGCCTACCTTTAAACGACGCGGACGCCCGCAGCCTGATCCAGGCCCATCGGCAACTAGAACACCCCAGCTTCGCCGGACGCCTCAGCAGCGTCGTCGGCACGCCAATAGAAATGGCGATGAAACTGCTGCCTAGGCCGTGGTGCCTGCGCATCCAACACGCCGCCGAAGACGGCATCGGCCGCGCCTTAGATGTCGCCGTCGCCCGCACCCGCAACCACGCCCCCAGCCAAAACCGCGACCGCCGCTACCAAATGCTCGGCATGGCCAGCGGCGCGGTCGGCGGCTTTTTTGGCGGGCCGGCCCTGCTGTTGGAACTGCCGGTGACGACCACCCTCATGCTTAGCGCCATCGTCGATATCGCCCGCAGCCACGGCGAAGATGCCGACGACCTGGCCACCCGGCTGGCCTGCATGGAAGTGTTCGCGTTAGGCGGGCGCAGCAACTTAGACGACGCGGCGGAAACCGGCTACTACGGCCTGCGGCTGGCCCTGGAACTGCCCATCGCCAGCGCCTCGCGCTTCCTCAGCCGCCCCGGCGCGGCCATGTCCGGCGACATCCCGGTGCTGGTCAACCTAATCCGCGCCCTGGCCGAACGCTTCGGCGTCGTGCTATCGCAAAAAGCAGTCGCCGAAATCATCCCCATCATCGGCGCCGCCGGCGGCGCGTTCATCAACCACGTGTTCATCCAACATTTCCAAGACATGGCCCACGGCCATTTCACCGTCCGCCGCCTAGAGCGCCATTACGGCCCGGCCATCGTGCGCGACGCCTACGAGCGCATCGGCCACCACGCCAACCTGCGCCGAACGCCCGCCCTGCCCAACCGCCGCCCGGCGCGCATCGGCGCCGTCGCCGCCTGACCGGCCCATTTCCTGATTTAAGAGCCAAACCATGCCGAAATTGCAAGAACTGTTCAAAAGCGACCTGTCGCGTGGCGTCGCGCTCGGCCTCAGCGCCGCCTTAGTCGCCGTCGCCGCCGTCCCCATCATCATCACCGCCACCCGCCCGCTCGCCCGCGCCGCGCTGAAATCCAGCCTGCTGGTCTATGAAAAAGGCAAAGAAGCCCTAGCCGAAGCCGAAGAACACCTCGAAGACCTCGTCGCCGAAGTCAAAGCCGAAATGGTCGCCGAACGCGAAAGCCTCGACGCCGCAGAAGAAACCGAAAACCCCGAAGCCTGAGCGCCGCCCGCCGGAGGGTCAATCAGCGTAGCGCCGGCATCCCTGTCGGCGCGTCCACACCGCTTAATAACGCCCCCTCCCGAAACACCAGCAACTCCCCCGCCTCCATCCGCACCCAAGCCTCGTTGTCCGTCAAAGGAAACGTCGCAATCACCGCCACCTTATCCTCCGCCCCCGCCAACTCGCTAAAATCCACGGTAATATCCTGGTCGATCAAATGCGCGTTGCCAAACGGCGCCTGCCGGATCAAATAATGCAAATGCGTAGCACAATGCGCCGCCAAAAACTCCCCATTCGACAACAGAAAATTGAAACAGCCATGCCCGGCAATCTCCGCCGCCACCGTCCGCAACACCTCGCCAATATCTTCCGGCGATGGGCAAGCGTCTGGAAACGCAGCCCGCAGCCGTTCCAACACATAACAAAATGCCCGCTCGCTGTCCGTCTGCCCGACCGGCCGGAAAAAACCCAATTCCGGCTGGAAATTCTCCAAATTGCCATTATGCGCAAAAATCCAATACCGCCCCCACAACTCACGCTGGAACGGATGGCAATTCTCCAACATCACCTGCCCCTGCGTCGCCTTGCGGATATGCGCGATCACATTCTTCGAGCGGATTGGATACTGCCGCACCAAATCCGCCACCGGCGACTCCACCGTCGCCTTAGAATCCAAAAACACCCGGCACCCCGGCCCCTCAAAAAACGCAATGCCACACCCATCGCGATGGTGGTCAGTCAACCCCCCGCGCACATGGAAACCCTCAAACGAAAAACAAATATCGGTAGGCACGTTGCAATTCATGCCGAGCAATTGGCACA
Organism: Candidatus Methylumidiphilus sp.; assembly: GCA_046089945.1. Lineage (GTDB taxonomy): Bacteria > Pseudomonadota > Gammaproteobacteria > Methylococcales > Methylococcaceae > Methylumidiphilus. The sequence goes on along the minus strand of JBJSYU010000093.1, from coordinate 1,710 downwards.
TGGCGTTTACTCATAAAAGTTATACTTTATGTCGGCACAAAACCAACATCCGCGCCAATGCCGTTGAGTTAAAGTTCGATCCGTTCGCCCTGAGGTATCGAAGGGCGGACGGATCGAGCTTTAGAGCGCTGAGAGCTAAGCCGTTTACGCTTCGATACCTCGGCACGAACGGCTTAACTTAACGGCATTGACATCCGCGCCCCTCTCCCCGTGGGGAGACGGCTGGGGTGAGGGCAATCGAAAAGCGCCATGTGTAGCGGCCGCAAACAGATTCGCTTACAGGCAGATTACCACTATGGCCACCCCCGCGACACCCCGCCAGCCCCACGTCACAACCGATCCAGCGGACTCACCACCCCCCGCCCGCCCCGGTTCAACACATGCGTGTAAATCATCGTCGTCGCCACATCCTTGTGGCCCAACAACTCCTGCACCGTGCGGATGTCATAGCCCGACTCCAACACATGCGTGGCGAACGAATGCCGCAGCGTGTGCGGCGTCACCGGCTTCACCAAACCCACCGCCAAAGCCGCCTTCCGCATCGCCCGCTGCAACGCCTTCTCATCCACATGATGCCGCCGCCGCGCCCCGGAACGCGGATCGACCGACAGCCCATTCGCCGGAAACACATACTGCCAGCCCCACTCCTTCGGCGCGTTCGGATACTTCACCGCCAAAGCGTCCGGCAGCCAAACCGCCCCAAACCCCGCCGCCAAATCCGCCTCATGTGGCGGCGCGGCTGCTGTATGGGACGGGTATGCGGTTGTTGGAGGGGCTGCGGCTGCGGGTGAAGGATGTGGATTTTGAGATGCGGCAGGTGACGGTGCGCGATGGCAAGGGCGGGAAAGATCGGGTGACGATGCTGCCGGCGGCGCTGGTGGAGCCGTTGCGGGCGCATTTAGCGCTGGTCAAGGCGCCAGCCCCAGCGTCCCCTCCAACTGCTCCAACACCGCCCCCACCTCGCGCACCGTCAACACCGTCGGCAAGCGCTGCGGCCGCTTCGCCCGCGTCAACCCATCCAACCAAGGCAACTCCATCCCCAAAACCTCCTTATACAAAAACAACAAAGCCGCCAACGCCTGGTTTTGCGTCGCCGACGCCACATTCCGCTGCACCGCCAAATCCGTCAAAAACGCCTCCACCTCCGCCGCCCCCAATTCCCGTGGATGGCGACGGCCATGAAACCCCACAAACCGCCGAATCCAACCCAAATAAGCCTCCTCCGTGCGCAGGCTATAATGCTTCACCCGCAGCCGCTCCCGCACCGTCTCAAACAAACCCGGATGGCGCGGCTCCGGTGTCGGGCTAATCGGCGGCACAGTCGGACTAATCGGCTGGTTGGTCAAAACGGTAGGCATGGCACATCCTCTTTAAAAATGCGTGGCAACGGGAAACCCGGCCAAAATCAAACTGCAAATAATTGTTTTTATTATTATAAAATTTTTTGCAAAAAAATTAAAGCATTTTGTTGACACGCAAACCCAGAAATGTATCATATGAAGCCTAGAATTTAGTCCGACAACACCTAATTACGTTAGGCGACAGCTTTTTTGTCGGGCTAAACCGACAGAGGCGACAGTCGTCGCCTAATACAAAGTTATGCAACATTTGCGCCAATCTTGATATTGTCGGCGACCGTGGCAAAATAAACCCAGATGTTGCACTTTTGCTTAGAAGGCGATACCCTCGCCGGGTGCATCAACTTCGTTA
>JBJSYU010000092.1:0-5040 GCA_046089945.1 Candidatus Methylumidiphilus sp. | reverse complement strand
AAGGTGTCGGGCGGTTTCGAAGCGCCTTCGCCATGGGTTTCAATCTCGGCTTGGATATGGTTTTTTTTCAGCTTTGCCGCCACCATGTCAGCCCGTTTCTGCGACAAGGCCAGATTGGTGTCAGGGTTGCCGCGTGGATCGGCAAAGCCTAGCAAAATCACTTTTTTGACCGGGGACTCATGGCGGATATACGCCGCCAGTTCGACGATTGCATCCTCGCTGTCGGGGCTGATGCTGGCTTTGCCGGTGTCGAAATGTATCGGCACGGCGGCGGGTTCGATATTAAACCCCCGGCTGCGGCCTAGCAGGATGCCCGACGGCGCACCGCCGCGTTTGATCGAGGCGTCCATTTTGCCGTATTGCAATTGGCTGTCGCTGGCCAGCCGGTAAAGTTTTTGCTGGATTTGCTGGAAATTGGGAACGTCCTTGGCATTCACATGGCTGGGGTCGGTGGCTAATTCAAACGCCAAGGCATATTGCTGCGCCGCCTCTTTCCAGTTTTTGGCCTTGGCGGCAATCTCCCCGCGCACACTGGACACCGCCCAAGACAAGGTTTTGGCTTGGCCGAGCAAGGCTTCCGCCTCTTGGGTACGGCCTTGGTTCAGTAAATCATTGGCCTGCCGGGCAATGGAATCGGTATACAAGCGCTGGGCATTTTTCAGGGTATTGCCAGGGCAGGCGCTCTCGATTTTGTTGAGTTGGACTAAGCCTGCGTCCAGATGGTTTTCGGCCAAGCTTTGCTGGAATGTCTGTTCCAGCTTGGCGCAGTCTTCCGCCGCCATCAAGTGGGCGGCATACAGCCCGCAGGCTAGGACAATAGGCAATTTATTCATGCTTTTCCCCTGTGGAGGTTTCGGTGTGCGACAAATCAAAAAACTCCGACCCGACATAAAATCCGGTGGCGTTTTGCTGGTGCGTGGGCGCGATTTTGCGGGCTTCTTCCGGTACGCGCTGCTGGGTATATTCCTGCAATTCGACGATGGTCACATGCTGGTTATTGTTGCCCATTTCCTTGTCCGCCCGCCCGGCCAAACCGTCCAGCAATACCGACGTAAACACGCCGTGGCCGTTGATGCCGTCTAGGGCTTCTTGTTCGTTGCTGGTGCCGGCGAGGACAAAGCGACCGGTGTTTTCCGCCAGCGCCCCGGCCAGGGCGCGGCCTTGCTGCGGCTTGACGGCGCCCAGCGTGGCGAAGGCGCCGGCATAGCAGGCGTCAACCAGCACCGCGACGCGGCTGGCCGGCAGCGCCGCAATCGACTCGGCCAAGGCGGTTTGCGCCCAGGCTGTGGCTTTCAGCCGGGCGTCGCTGTCCATATTCGTGTCTTGCGTCAGGAAATAAAAGCGCCCGTCCAAGCTGACGCCGTGGCCGGCCAGAAACAGCACGACCAAGTCTTTCGGCTTTGCCTCTGCCGCCGCCTGCGCCATGGCCTGCTGGATGTTCGCCAAGCTGGCTTGGCCGTCGGTCAGCGTGGTCACGTGGACATGGCCGAACACATGGCGCGGGTTTTTCGCCAAAGCCGCAGCGATGCCTTGCGCGTCGTTGACGGCGTTTTGCAATGGTTTGACGCGCCTACTGGCGTACTGGTTGATGCCGACACTGACCACATACAAGTCGGGCAGGCCGGGCGCGGCGGCGGCGTTGTAGTGGATGGGCAGGCGGATGGCCTCGCCGGCGTCCACGGTTTGCGTGGCGTCAAACGCGGTGACGCTGAGCAGGTTGTCGCCCGGTGCCAGCGCGACGGTTTGCTCGATGATCTGCCCGCCGCCCGCCGTGGCGGTGGCGACGGGCGGACGGCCGAGGCCACGGGTGGCGGCGGCGTTGCGGCGCACCACCACATTGCCGATGCCGCTGCCTTGGTCGGCCAAAGCCAGCCGCAGCGTGACTTCTTCCGCGTTGACCTGCACGGGGCTGGGCTTGCCGTCCGGCATGTCGGTGCATTGTCCGCCCGCGCACCACGCCAGCAGCTTGACCGTCGGCGGCTTGCGCTGCGCCAGCATTGTCCCGGCGCTGAGCGGCTTGGCTTTGCCCGCCGCGCCGCCGACTATGGCCGCGCCGATCAGTTCAGGGCGGTAAAAGCGCTCATGGATCTGCCCGGACAGCACAAATTGCGGGTTCGCCGCCGGGCCTTGGTTGATGTGGTAGCCCATCAAATTGGCGGCGTTGGCTGCATGGTCGAAATAGCCGTCCGGCGTCCACGCCAGCCAGCGCCCGTCGCGGTGCGCCAACAGCGCCAGCAGTTCCTTGCCGTCCTTCGTGTCGTACCAGCGCAAGCTGCCATCGCCCAGAGCCGCCAGCGCAAAACGACCGTTGCCGCTCAGATTGACCGCCCAAGCCGGGCTGGACAAGCCGATGTTCCAAGCCAGTTTGTCGGCCTGCCACAATTGCAGCGAAAACTCCGCGCCGATCAACACTGCGCGGCCGACACTGGCGGCCGAGCGCAGCACTTCGTTGGCGTCCAACGGCACCGGCTTGGCGGCGAGCGCGGCGCGGCCGGCGTTGCGCCAATCTTTGTTTTGCGGCCCTTTCAAGCTCGCCGGAGCCACCGGCTTGTGCAGATCCGTCCGTGGCTTTGGGTTCTCGGTCAATGTGCGGGCGTCCAAATCGAAGCGCAGCGCAGGGCCGACACCGCCTTTGCGCATGCTGAAATCGACCACGTTGCCGTCGTCAGAAAACGCGAACGTGCCTAAAAAAGCATCGCGGAAATCGGCGGTGGCGCGTGTCTTTGTTACGGTGGCATGCAGCGTGGCCGGATCGACCCAGCCGACCGTGGGTTCCGCCGTGACATAAGCCAGCTTGCCGTCGGGCAGCGCGGCCAGACCGGTGACAGTATCCTCGGCCAGCACCGCTTCGCGGGCTTGGTGGCTGGCGCTGTGCCACGCGCGCAGAAACTTCTTGCCCTGCGCGTCGCCATATGTGCCGGCCGCAAACACCCAATCGCCCACCCAGGCCACCACCGCCAAATTGCCTTGGCGCTGGGCCTCGCCTTGCAAGGTGTCCACAGGCTTTAAGTCGGCCAGCGAATACAATCCCACCGTCGGCCCGTCCAGTGTGCCGACGGCCACGCGGTCTTGCTGCGGCGAGACGGCCAGCCGCCAAGGCTTGGGGATCACTTGCCGGGCCTGTTGTTGAAAGTCGGCGCCGTACAGCCGCAGCAAGCCACCGGCGCAGGCGACCAACAAACGGCCATCGCTTAAGAACTGCGCGGCGCACACGGTGTTTTGCTGGCAGGCGGCGGGGTCAGCCAGCGGGTCGGTGCTGGTTTGCCGATCAAACACGCGCAGCCCGCCGGACTCGTCGCCCAAGGCGATAAACCGCCCGTTGGCGGAATAGGCCAAAGCGGTGACGGTGCCTTGGATGGCGCTGAGGTTGCCGGTCAGCTTGCCGCTGGCAACATCAAACACATAAGCCAGCCCTTGCCGATGGGTTTGATCCAACCCCGTCCAGCCGGCCACCGCCAGCTTGTTGATCGCCGGCGAATAGGCAGCGGCGTACAACTGCCCTTCCTTACCCTTGCCTATCGGCACCCGCAACACCTGCGGCTCGCCGTCGCCACCCGCAGGCCACAGCCTGGCCGTCTTGTCGTCGGAGACCGTCAGCAGCCGACCGTCCGGCAGCGCCAGCACTTGGTTGATCGCCGCACCGTGCAGGCCGGTTTCCGGGCGCGGTTCGGGGTTTGTCAGAATGTTGCCGGGGCTGGCCGGGGCCGCCGGCCGGCCCAAGCCGCGCTTGTCGGCTTCGGCGGCGGCCGACGTGGACAGCGCCGCCGCCAGCCACAGCAACGCGGCGGCTTGCGCCAATGGCGCGGGTTTTGGCGTTGCGTTACAGGCCACAGTACAAAATCTCCGGCGCCCACAAGACTTGGCCCTGTGGCTTCTCCAATGTGAACATCTTGTTGGCTTGCGCCTTGGCGTTGCTGATGTCGCTTTGGAAGGCTTTTTGTTTGACTTGGCTGCTTTCGGTCAGCTTGGCGACTTGCACGGTGGCCGCGACGGCGGGTTTGGCTTTGGCGGCGGCGACGGCGGTGCTGGGCTGCTGGGAGGTGCTGGGTTTCTTGGTTTTCTTGGTGTTTGCCGGCGCAGCAGCTACAGCCGAACCTTTCTTACCTTTGGCAGATCGTTTCGCCGGGGTAGGCGGCGGCTCGGCGGCAACGCGGGCCTCTTCGGCCAAAACGATTTGCGCCTCAGGATTTTGTGCCTGCAATTGCTCCGAGGCGCTTTGGAATTCCTTCATGTTCTCGCCCATCTTCGTCCCTAGCGCTTCGGCGATACTGATATCCTCGACAAACTTGGCTTTCAAATCGTCCAGTTTTTTTTGCGCCTGCTCGCGGGTAAGCCGCTGCGCCTGATACTCGGCGCGGACGCGCTCGGCGGCGGCAAAGCGGCAATCACGCAGATGCGCGAACGCCACCGAAACTTTATCGATTTCGCCATTTTCCCGCAGAATATCGTTTTGCACCGAACTCGCCAACGTCGCCGCATCCGCCGCGACTTTCTGCTTGGCGAGGAAATACCCGCCGACGCCGCCGGCCACCGCGCCCGCCCCGGCGCCAATCGCAGCCCCCGTGCCGACATTCTGCCCGGCGATGGCCGCAGTCAACGCGCCCAGCGCCGCCCCGCCCACCGCGCCGACCACGACACCTTGCGCAATCGATTTTTCGTAATAATGTTCTGAACTGGTCAACGCCTCCCTGGGTGTGTACCAAATATCGCTAGGGTCGTTTTTGTGGCCGAATGTCGAACAGCCGGACAACAGATAAAAACCCAGCGGAACCACGGCCCGCCAGATTTTTGTGCGTGGAGTATTGGGGGTTTCTTGGAGGATTGCGGTCATCGTGTGATTCCTTCATTGAATGCAATGGATTAAGCCAGAATGCTGGGTATTTCTGACCTTGTGTAACGGGATTGCAGCGGAGAAGCAAGACTTGAATGCGCCGCCGTTGCGTTGCCCAAGCATAGTTGATTTTGTGCGCCTAAGCAAAGCCGCAAAGCCATTAGCTTGATGATTCCGTGCTGGCTGGCCTTGGAGTGCAAGATTTATCT
>JBJSYU010000091.1:0-6544 GCA_046089945.1 Candidatus Methylumidiphilus sp. | reverse complement strand
CGCTCCGTCGCCAACTTCCTCGTCAACCTCATGGCCGGCATCGTCGCCTATTGCATCTCCGACGACAAGCCCAGCCTCAACCTGATCCGCACCGGAGCCTTGGTCAAAGCCTGATCGCTTATCCCGAACTCAGGTTAGGATAAAGCGGGTTTCTTACATCGCGGTGACAAGGTGTAGGCTGGCTGACGTGCCACAACAGTATCGGCACAGGGTTTTAGCTAAAAACCGGCAAAGCTTTATTCCAGCTTTATTCGCAAGCGCAATAGCACTTCGCTTTCCGCCGCCATAATCAAACCCGGCAGCGTTCCAACTTGCTCAAACCCCTGCCGCCGGTAAAACGCCAGCGCGGATTCGTTGAATGCCGAGCCGATTGTCCACAGGTTATATTGGCTTTGCTGTCGGGTTTCCAAAACCAGCCAGTCGATTAGGGCTTGGCCTAGGCCAATGCCTTGGCTGTCGGGCAACACCGCCAGCAGTTCCAGCAGCGGGCCGCGCAGCCAGTCGGGGCGGATGGTCAGGCAGGCGGCGGGGCGGTCGCCGTCCAGCACGGCCAGCGCCAGCCGCTGCGGTGTGTCGGCGGCGAGGTAGCGGGCCAGTGTGGCGGCGGAATAGCCCAGCTTTAGCCAAGGGTCTATTGCGGCAAGCCTTGCGCCTAGCGGTTCCGCCCAGGCGGTCGTCATCGGCCGCAACTGATGGCCGGCGTGGCGGAAGCTGTCGGGGTCGAAGGCCATGCGCCTCACTCCGCCGCGTAGACGCGGTTTTTCCAGCGGCTGCGGTCGCCGCGCCAGTAGCGGATGGCGGATGTCCAGGTCATGGCGAGGTAGAACGCGGCGACGCCGGGCAGCAGCAGCGCCCAGGCGGGGTTGCGGCCGTAGTAGCGCAGGCTGGGCAGGTAGCTGCCGGCCATGGTCAGGTAGGCGGTCAGCGCCAAGGCGCGGGTGTTGGCGTCGCCCAGCAGCAAGCCGGCCACCGGCCCCAAGAACAGCGAGACAATCAGCAGGTTGCACAGCGCCAGCAGCCACACGGAATAGCGCAGTTGGGTGAAGGCGGAGCGGGCGACCATTTCCCAGATCGGGCCGAGGCCGTCGTAAGGGCGGGCGCTGATGACGGCATGCGATTGGCCGATCCAGATGCGGTGGCCGGCTTGTTTGACGCGCTTAGCCAGTGTGCAATCGTCGATGATCGCGCCTTGGATAGACGCGAAACCGCCGATGCCGGCCAGCACTTGTGTTTGCACCAGGATGCAGCCACCCGCCGCCGCCGCGACATGGCGGAATTCGGAGTTGGCAAGGCGGAACGGATACAGCAGCTTGAAGAAGTAGATGAAGGCCGGCATCAGCAGTTTTTCCCAGGCCGATTCCATGCGCAGATAAGCCATGATGGAGACGAATGGGCGGTTGTCGGCTTGGGCCTTGTCCAGCAGCGCGGCCGCCATGCCGGGGCGCAGTTGGATGTCGGCGTCGAGCAGCAACGTCCAGTCCGTGCCGACTTCGCCCAGCCCTTGCTGCAAGGCCCAGAGCTTGCCGCTCCAACCGGCCCGCAAGGGCTGGCCCTCGATGATGCGCAAGTCGAGGCCGTCGGCGGATTGGCGGGCGGTGTCGGCGGTGCCGTCGTCGGAGCCGTCATCGACCAGCACCACGCGCAAGCCACTGCCCTGCCCTGCCAGACTAGTCAAGGTGGTGCCGATCTGGTCGGCTTCGTTGCGGGCGGGTATCAGCACGGTCAGGCCGCTCAAGTCGGCTTGGCCACTGCTGGTTTTGGGTTCCAGCGTTTCGCTGTGCAGCCAAGGCCGCCACGGCAGCACTTGCACGATGAACCAGACAGCAGCGGCGAAGGCGGAGAGGGCGAGCAGGAAGGTGTCCATGGTCGGTGGTTGCTTTAAAAAATAAGGGGCGCTGGAAACGCAAACGCCCGCCGCCGTGGGGCGACGGCGGCGGGCGTTTGGCGGGTGTGGGTTTACTCCACGGCCTTGATTTGGATCGTCGGGCGGACTTTGACGGCGCCGTCTTCGCCGGGCTTGATCCATTCCGGCTTAGGCTCCGGGGCCATCGGGCCTTCGGTGCGCGGCCCCATGATGCCTTTCCACAAAGCTTTCAGCGGATGGCTGATGGAGTCGTCGGCGGCGGTGGCCTCGAAGCCGCAATGCGCCATGCAGTTGGCACACTTGGGGTTTTTCGAGTTGCCGTATTTGTGCCAGGGGGTTTCTTCCATTAAGGACTGGAAGCTCGGCGCGTAGCCTTCATCGACCAGCAGGTAACAGGGCTTTTGCCAGCCGAAGACATTGCGGGTCGGGTTGCCCCAGGGCGTGCAGTTGTAGCTTTGGTTGCCGGCCAGGAAGTCGAGATACAAGGGCGAGTGGTTCAGCGGCCATTGGCGGTCTTTGCCGATTTTGAACACCTTGCGGAACAGTTCCTTGCTCTCGCGCATCTTGATGAAGATGTTTTGCAGCGGCGCATGTTCGTAGCTGAAGCCGGGGGCGATGGTGACACCTTCGACGCCCAGCCCTTTCACATAATCGAGGAATTCGGCGATTTCTTCCGCCGACTCGCCTTGGAACAGCGTGCAGTTGACGGTGACGCGGAAGCCCTTTTGGATCGCCAGTTGGATCACATCCACGGCGCGGTCAAACACGCCGGTCTGGCACACCGAGGCGTCGTGGCGCTCGCGGTTGCCATCCAAATGGATGGACAGGGTGAGGTAAGGGGACGGGGTGTAGTCGCCGATGCGCTTTTTCAGCAACAGCGCGTTGGTACACAGATAAACGTACTTCTTGCGGGCGATGATGCCGTCCACGACTTGCGGCAGTTCTTTGTGCAACAAAGGCTCCCCGCCGGCGATGGAGACGATGGGCGCACCGCACTCGTCCACGGCGGCGAGGCATTCGTCCACGCTCAGGCGGCGGTTGAGGATTTCATCCGGGTAGTCGATCTTGCCGCAGCCGGCGCAGGCCAAGTTGCAGCGGAACAACGGTTCCAACATCAGCACCAGGGGATAGCGCTTGACGCCTTTTAGCTTTTGTTTGAGCAGGTAGCTCGCCACGGTGATCTGTTGACGTAAAGGCACGCTCATTTTTCTGTCTCCTGGATAAATCTGTTTGGCTGTTTGCCATGGCGCCCCAACGGATTAGCTTGCATGCAGGGGCAAAATACGCCCAAGCGGGCGGCATGGCGGATTGCGGCATATGATAAATCAAAAATTTCCCGGCGCGTTGTATTTTATTCAAAAATTTTCGCTAAAATACAACACGCCTTGACGTAGAAGCAAAAAACGATAGAATTTTCTGACTTTTATGCAACTGTCCGGTGGCCTGCCGCGTGTATGAAGCCGCCCCAGCCCGCCAAACGCCAACCTTACGCGACATCGCGCAGGGTTTAAATATTAAATCCAGCTAAGGACTTGAGACACCTAAGGCCCACATGAACGGAAGCCATTTAAACCCTAACCCTTCGGCGGAACTTGACGCTTTGCCGGACGACGCCTTCCAGGCCCGCCTGCTGGACGGCGTGTCGCGGACGTTCGCGCTGACCATCCCGCAACTGCCGGACGGGCTGGCGCAGCCGGTCGCCAACGCGTATTTGCTGTGCCGCATCGTGGACACCATCGAGGACGAGGTGTCCTTGGATTCGGCGCAAAAGCGCCAGTTTTGCCGCCAATTCAGCCGCGTCGTCAATGGCGAAGAGCCGCCGGAACCTTTGGCATTGGCCTTGGCGCCGCTGCTGTCGGTGCAGACCATTCCGGCCGAACATGAGCTGATCCGCGTAATCCCTAAGGTCATCCGCATCACCCACGGCTTTGACCCGGCGCAGCGCGAGGCTTTGTCCTTGTGCGTAGCCGTGATGGGCCAGGGCATGGCGGAGTTCCAAGACCGTGATCTCCGCCAGGGCGTGGACACCATGGCGGAGATGGACAGCTATTGCTATTACGTGGCCGGCGTGGTCGGGGAGATGCTGACGCGGTTGTTTTGCCATTACTCGCCGGCCATCGCCGCGCAGCGCGAGGTGATGATGAAGCTGGCGGTGTCGTTTGGGCAAGGGCTGCAAATGACCAACATCTTAAAAGACTTGTGGGACGACCACGGACGCGGCGTGTGCTGGTTGCCGCGCAGCGTGTTTGCCGAGGTCGGCTACGACTTGGCCGATTTGCGCCCCGGCCACAACAGCCCGCAGTTCGCGCAAGGCTTCCAGCATTTGATCGGCGTCGCCCACGCGCATTTGCGCAACGCCTTGGAATACACCTTGCTTATCCCTGCCCATGAGACCGGCATGCGCGAGTTTTGCCTGTGGGCCTTGGGCATGGCGCTGCTGACCTTGCGCAAAATCAACGGCCATCTGTATTTCAGCACATCCGCCCAAGTCAAAATCACCCGCCGCAGCGTCAAGACAGTGATCGTCGGCAGCCGCCTGACCCGGCGCAGCGACATGCTGTTGAAAGCCGCGTTTTATCTGGCAGGCCGGGGACTCCCCGCGCCTGACCGCAGCGTTCTGGCCCTCGCCCACGCGACGCCTGCGCCATTGAACCCAGAGACTTAAGAGGAAACCTGCCTATGTTCATCGATGAGACAACCGCCCTTTCAAGCCTCGACTCTGCCTTTCTCGGTAGCCTGCAATCGCCATTGGACAGCGCCATCGACCGCGCCAAAGCCCATCTGCTGCGCCTGCAAAGCCAAGAAGGCTACTGGGTGTTTGATTTGGAGGCCGATTGCACGATTCCGTCCGAATACATCCTGATGATGCATTTCATGGACGAGATCGACGCCGGGCTGCAAGGCAAAATCGCCAATTTCCTACGCGCCCACCAGACCGAAGACGGCAGCTATCCGCTGTTCCAAGGCGGCGCCGGCGACATTTCCTGCACCGTCAAAGTGTATTACGCGCTGAAAATGGCCGGTGACGATATCGACGCCCCGCACATGGCGAAAATGCGCGGCTGGATACTGGCGCAGGGCGGGGCGGCGCGGGCGAATGTGTTCACCCGCATTATGTTGGCGATGTTCGGGCAGATCCCCTGGCGCGGCGTGCCGTTCATCCCGGTGGAAATCATGCTGCTGCCGAAGTGGTTCCCGTTCCATCTCGACAAGGTGTCTTATTGGTCGCGGACGGTGATGGTGCCCTTGTTCATCCTCTGCTCTTACAAAGTCCAAGCCCGCAATCCGCATGGCATCCATGTGCGCGAACTGTTCACGGTCGCCCCAGAGTTGGAAAAAAACTACTTCGACCACGTCAAAACCCCCATCGGCAAGGCGGTGCTGCGGCTGGAGCGCTTTGGCCGACTGCTGGAGCCGTTGATTCCGGGCTTCGTGCGGCGCAAAGCCACTGAAAAGGCGCGCGACTGGTTTATGGAACGGCTGAACGGCTACGACGGCCTAGGCGCGATTTTCCCGGCGATGGTCAACGCCTATGAAGCAATGGACTTCTTAGGTGTGCCAAAGACCGACGCCCGCCGCCAAATCGCCTTGGAAGCCATTCAGCGCCTGCTGGTGTTCCAGGGCGAGCAAGCCTATTGCCAGCCTTGCGTCTCGCCGATTTGGGATACGGGGCTGGCCTCGCTGGCCTTGCAGGAAGTGGACAAATACGAGCAAAGCCCGCAAACCCGCGCCCAATTGAAAGACGCGCTGCGCTGGCTGGCCAGCAAACAACTGACCGACGAGCCGGGCGACTGGCAGGTCAAGCGCCCGGATCTGCCCGGCGGCGGCTGGGCCTTCCAATATGGGAACCCCTATTATCCCGACGTGGACGACTCGGCGGTGGTCGCGCAAGCCTTGGCGCAGGCGCAAGACAACGAATTCGACGGCAACCTCGAACGCGCCAAAGTGTGGATCGCCGGCATGCAATCGAAAAACGGCGGCTGGGGCGCGTTCGACGTGGACAACGACCACTACTATTTGAATCACATCCCGTTTGCCGACCACGGCGCGTTGCTCGACCCGCCGACCGCCGACGTCTCCGGCCGCTGCCTGATGTTCCTCGCCAAACTGGTGAAAGACCAGCCTGAATACCGCCCGGTGTTGGAACGCGCCATCGCCTATCTGAAAAAGGAACAGGAGGAAGACGGCTCGTGGTTCGGGCGCTGGGGGACGAACTACATCTACGGCACTTGGTCGGTGCTGCTCGGCTTTGAGGCGGCGGGCCTGCCGAAGGACGACCCCAGCATCGTCCGCGCCGTGGCTTGGCTGAAGTCCAAGCAACGCGCCGACGGCGGCTGGGGCGAAGACAACTACACCTTCCACGACCCCAGCCCGGAAAAGCGCGGCGCATTCCACACCAGCATGGCCTTCCACACCGGGCTGGCGCTGACCGCGCTGATGACGGCGGGCGAGGCGGAATCCCCAGAAGTGCAAAAAGGCGTGGATTATTTGCTGCGCACCCAGCAGGCCGACGGCTTCTGGAAAGATATCGCGTTCAACGCGCCCGGCTTCCCGAAAGTGTTCTATCTGAAATACCACGGCTACGACAAGTTTTTCCCACTGTGGGCCTTGGCGCGCTACCGCAACGAGCGCTTCGCAATCGCGTGAGCCGCCTAGGCATCGTCGTGGCGATGGCGGTCG
>JBJSYU010000090.1:0-7990 GCA_046089945.1 Candidatus Methylumidiphilus sp. | reverse complement strand
TTCCGGCCCGATTCGACCCTGGGCGTCCCCGGCCTGATGCGGTCCTGGCGGGCCGGCAAGGTGGGCATCGCCAACGCGCCGGGGGCCGGCGTCGCCGACGACAAAGTCGTCTACACCTACGTCCCGGAAATCATCCGCTATTACCTGGGCGAGGAGCCGATCCTGCAAAATGTGCCGTCCTACCGCTGCTGCAATCCCGAAGAGTGCGCCTATGTGCTGGAAAACCTGCACAAGCTGGTGGTCAAGCCGGCCAACGAGTCCGGCGGCTACGGCATGCTGATCGGCCCGAAGGCCAGCCCGGAAGAACTCGCCGAATTCGACCAACTGATCCGCAACGACCCGAGGAATTACATGGCCCAACCCCTGCTGCTGCTGTCCACCGCGCCGACCTTGGTCGATCACAATGTCGAGCCGCGCCATTTGGACTTGCGCCCGTTCATCCTGTCCGGCCAAAACACCTACGTCACTCAAGGCGGGCTGACACGAGTCGCGCTGAAAAAAGGCTCCACCATCGTCAACTCCTCGCAAGGCGGCGGCAGCAAAGACACCTGGATCGTCGATTGGGAGGGCGCTTAAATGGCCATGTTATCCCGCGTTGCCGAACACCTGTATTGGATGGCGCGTTACCTCGAACGCGCCGAAAACACCGCCCGCTTGCTGAATGTCAACGGCAGCTTGATCCTCGACCTGCCGAGGCACGCCCGCCCCGGCTGGGCCTCGCTGATTGCCATTACCGGCGCGGACGAGTTGTTTTACAAAAACTACGCCTCCGCCGCCGAAGGCTATGTCGTCAAATTCATGCTGGCCGACGACCAAAACCCCGGCTCGATTTTGTCCTCGATCCGCAGCGCCAGGGAAAACGCCCGCACCGTCCGCGACATCATCCCGCGTGAAGCCTGGGAGCGGATCAACGAATTGTTTCTGAAAGCCAAAGAAAGCCTTGCCGTTGACCTCTCGCCGAAATGGCGCTACGAATTCCTGCGCGAGACCATCCTCGCCGTGCAGCAAATCTCCGGGATTTTGGATGGCGCGATGAGCCACGACGCCGGCTACGAGTTCATGGAAATCGGCCGCAACCTAGAGCGCGCCGACATGACCACGCGCATCATCGACGTGCGCTCGTTCAACCTCAGCAACGAGGCCGAGGCGGAAACCCTCAAGCCGTTCGAGAACATCTTGTGGATGTCGGTGCTGCGCTCGCTGACCGCCTACCAGATGTACCGCCGCCACATGCAGGCCTCGGTCAAGCGCGAGGCGGTGTTGCAGTTTCTGTTGCAGGACGGCCAGTTCCCGCGCGCGTTCAGCTTCTGCCTAGGCGAAGTGCAAAGCGGCCTAGGCCGTCTGCCGCGCAGCGCCCCGGTAATGGATGCGCTGGCCCCGCTGCGCGAAATGATCGCCGCCGCCGCGCCGGAAAACCTAGGCCAAGGCGAATTGATGCTGTTCATCGACGAGCTGCAAATCAAGCTCGGCGAGATCCATGCGGCCATCGGAACGACCTATTTTGGGGGGGTGGAGGAGCCAAGCCAGGCGCCAACCGCCTGAGCTTTTCGCAAAAAGCCGTTTTTTTGGCAAAATCCCGCGTGGAATCAGGCAAAAACCGCGAACTGCGCCAGCATCTTTAAAGCGGTTTTGGCATAATGACGCCCTCAACCCACCTCAAGGAGCCACCATGCGAACCAAACAAGAACTGATCGACGCCCTGTCCGAGCGCACCGGACAAACCAAGAAAGAAGCCTCTGCCTTCGTCGATGCGCTAGGCGAACTGGCGCAGGAAGCGATGATGGCCGAGCAAGAGATAATCCTGCCGGGCATCGGCAAACTCACCGTGAAATCCAAGGCGGCGCGGATGGGGCGCAACCCGCAGACCGGCGCATCAATCGAAATCGCCGCCCGCAAGACCCCGGCTTTCGCGGCGGCGAAAATCCTCAAGGACGCGGCGGCGAACCTCTAAAAAAGCCGACGGCATTCGCGGCAGTCAGCCTTGCGCCCGCTCAAGGCTGACCTGCCCCAACAGCGCCGCCACCTCACCCGGCGCAATCATCGCAACATCCGCGCGCAAGGCATTCGCCGCGCCTGCGGCGGCGGCATAGCGCAGCCGTTGCGCAAAACTCCAGCCCGACAGCCAGCCATGCGCCAAGCCCGCCACATAGCAGTCGCCGGAACCCACCGGATTGACTTGGGACAGGGCCGGCGGCCGCATCCGCCAACCGCCTTCCCGCGCACTGCCGACCTCAATGACGCCGGCGCCATCGGTGATGTGCAACTCCCCGACCCGCTCCCAGCGCAAGCCCTGCCCAAGCTCCTCGCGGTTCGGCTTGGCCAAGTCCGGCGCGACCGGCCCGGCCAGCGCCCGCGCCATCGCCGGGCCGTAGGCGTCCAGCCAGCACGGCACGGCATGGCGGGCGCACAGCGTCAACAGCCGGACATACAAATCCGAGGCCACCGGGTCAGGCACCGAACCGCTGGCGATGACTAGCCGCACCGAATCCAGCAGCGCCTCCACCCGCGCCAGCAACGCCGCGCATTCCGCCGCCGTCACCGCGAAACCGTCCGGCAACACCGTCGTCGGATGCCCGCCGCCACCCGCCGCCATAAAACCCACCCGCAACGGCGCCGCCGTCGCCACGCAGGCGTCCGCGATGCCCTCGGCGCGCACTAGATCGCGCAGCCAAGCCCCGCTGTGGCCGCCGGCAAAACCCACCAGCGCCACCGCATGGCCGTGGCGGGCCAACACCCGCGCCACATTCACGCCCTTGCCCTCGGCCGCCATCGTCAAGCTCGGCACATGGTTGACCGCGCCCGGCGCAAAGCCGCCGACGTGGACTAAGTTCAGCAATGGATTGGGGTTGATGACGAGCACTTGAGGCATGGGCGGCAAACCGGTGTGTGGGAATCACGGCAACTATAACAGCCCCGCCGCCGCCGGCGAAACCGTCTATGCTTGCGGCAAACCCACAGCACAACGAGGCGCCGCCATGGCGAAATGCGGAATTTTCCAGCGCTATCCCGTCCATGCCGTCGCCATCGGCGCAGAAAGTGCGCCCGAACGCGCCATCGGCACGGCGGAAACCCTGGCACAGGCGATAAAGCTGGCCGAACAACAAGGCTTGTGGGTGTGCGGCAACGGCGACGGCGGGCAGAACCGCTTTAGCCTAAGCCACGCCCAAGGCCAGCCCTGCTTCATCGTCACGGTGTATTCCGATTAGGCCGGCAACCCTTAGCCGGCGTTATGCAGGCGGGTTTGCTGCTCGACATAGCGCCGACATCCCTGTCGGCGTTTGAGGCATTCCCAGGCTTTGGCCGACAGGATGTCGGCGCTCCAATGTAAAAGCCGGCAGGATGCCGGCGCTACGACTGCGCCACCGATCCTGCGTAACATCAAACCTTAAGAGAAACCCATGAAACTGTACTTTTTCGCATGCGGCACCTTGGAAAGCCAGAAGCATCTGTTCACCGCAGGCCGGGGAATCGGCCAGCCCTTCACCGTGCCGGTGCCGTTTTTCTTGATCGACCACCCCAAAGGCAAAGTATTGTTCGACACCGGCAACGCGCTGCCTGTCGCCACTGATCCGCATGGGCATTGGGGCAACGCCGCCAAAGCCTATTACCCGAACATGGCGGAGGGCGACTATATCCTCAATCAACTGCAAGCCATCGGCGTCAACGCGGAGGATATTGCCTATGTCATCCTGTCGCATCTGCATTTGGATCATGCTGGCGGCGTCGGCGCATTCCCCAACGCCCAATATATCGTCCAGCGCGCCGAACTGCATTGGGCGTATGTGCCGGACTTTTACCAAAAAGGCGCATATATCCGGGCGGACTTTGACCGCGACGTGGAGTGGATGATTTTGGAAGGCCGTGACGACGACGATTACGACGTGTTTGGCGATGGAACCATCAGAATATGGTTCACGCCGGGACATACCCCAGGACACCAGTCCATTCTCGTCAAACTGCCGGAGAGCGGGGCGTTTTTGCTGACTGGCGACAGCTGCTACACCGAGGAAATCCTCAACGAGGAGGTGTTGCCGGGATTGGTTTGGAGTCCGTCCGAAGCGCTGCGCTCGATCAAGCGGCTGCGGGCGGCGCGGGACAATTGGGGAGTCAAAGTAGTCACCGGGCATGACCCGGTGGCTTGGGCAAACTTCAACAAAGCCCCGGAATACTACCGCTGAATGGCAAAGCTTGGGTTGCCTGAATACTTTGGCAACCCAAGCCGCTTACCCCTCACCCTAGCCCTCTACCCGCAGGGCGAGGGGACTTAAGATGGCAAAACGTTAAGCTTGGCGGCGGCGCAGGCCGAGCAGGCCGGCCAGCGCGGAGCCGAACAGCCACACCGCGCCCGGCACCGGCACTGGGGCCGCTTGCGCCGTCAGCAGGATGGTGCGGTCGATGCCGTCCGCCGGGTGCTGCACGTTGATGTACGCCTTGTTCGGGTCGAACAGGTCGAAATACAGGCCGGTGCTTTCCGCGCCCTGCGTGGTCAGGCTGATCCATTTGCCGATGGACTCCGCGACGCCGTCGCGGTTAGCGTCGGTGGCGAACCAAACATCTTCCACGCCGCCGTCCTGGTCTTCGACGATGTAGATATTGCCGGCGGCGTCGATGGCCAAGTTGTCCGGGTTTCTAAACGCGCTGCCCGCCGCCAGGCCGGTGGCCATGTCGAGGGTGGTGTTGTCGGCAAACAGCTTGACCTCGTTGGTAGCGACATTCAGTGAATAGACGCGTCCGCGGCCATCAGCGGAGACGCCATTGTTGTCCGAGTCGGTGGTGGTGAAGTAGATGAATTGGTTGCCATCGGCCAAATTTTGGATTTCCAAGTCTTCCGGGCGGTTGTAGCCGGTGGCTTGCACGATGGGGGCGGTGGCGCGGCCGTCTATCGTGCCGTCGGCCAGCACGGTGGACACGCCGGCCAGCGCGGCGCCGTTGATGTCGGTGATGGCTTCCCAAGTGCCGACGCCAGTGATGGCGGGGCCGTTGTTGCCTTCAAACTGCCCGCCCGCGCCAACTTTCAGCGCGAAGGTCTGGCCAGCGGCAAAAAAGTCGGCGCCAGTGCTGGCGCTGGGGTTGGCCGAAACATATTTGTAGATCGACCCGCCGTTCAGCTCGTCAATAAAATAGAAGCTGTTGGCGGCGTCAAACGCCAAGCCTTCGTGGGAAACCCGCGGGATGATCGTCCGTTGCAGGAAGTCCGCGCCATTGGCCGGGGCGGTGGTGGAATTGGTGATCTCGAACAAGCGGCCTTTGGTGCTGCCCGTACCCCAAGACTCCTCGGCGGTCAGGTAGCTGCCCCAAGGCGTCCAGCGCGAGGCGTCGCCGGACACGAAGCCCTGGGTGCCGGGTGCGACGATGGTGGTCGTGCGGGTGTTGTAGTCGGCGTCTTGCAGGTCGATGCGCTGTACGCCGCCAGTGCCGGTCTCAAACGGCATGAACAAATAGCGGCCCGCGTTCGGGCCGGTCTCGTTGGCGGTGATCATGTCCCAATTGCCGGAATTGGAACCCGGAACCAAGGTGTTCTGCGTGGAGCGGTCGGCGATGGTCGCTTGGGTGAAGTTCGGCGAAGACAGCCGGTACGGCGTCGCCGAACCCGGATTGACCGGCGTGGTGTCGCCGACCATCGGCGTGAAATTGTCAAAAAAAGTGTCCGCCGCATACGCCTGCGGACCCACCAGCAACAGCGCCAGCGCCAGCTTGCTGAAAGTGAAGGGATGGTTCATGGTGTTTGCTCGTCGTGAATTTGGGCTATGTAGAGTAAGAATCTGCCGCGCCGCAGGCCGCGCATTCGCGCCGTCGGCGGCGGCTTATGGTTGGCGGCGCGCCGGTTTCCCGGCCAAGATCGCCGCCAGCTTGGCATTTTTGCCGACTTGGGTTACAGCCGGGTTGGCAACACGTTACGGTTGCGTGTCAAACCGGCCGCATTCCCCGGTCAAACCTTGCGGCGACGCAGGCCCAGCAGGCCGGCCAGCGCGGAGCCGAACAGCCACACCGCGCCCGGCACCGGCACCGGCTGCGGCGTGACCAGGAACTGGCTGACGATCTGCGGCGTGCGGCCGGCGATGCCCGCCAAATCGCCGGCGACATCGGCGGCGGTGTAGGGGGCGATGCCGAAGGTGGTGACTAGCAGCTGCTGGGTCAGCGGGTCGATCTCAAACTCCGTCCAGCCGTAGACATGGGTGGCCAAATAGTCGCCTTGCAACAGTTGCGCCTGAATCTTGCCGTTGGCCGCAGGCAGATTGTTGTCCAGGCCCAGCGGGTCATAGCCCAACGGGGTCAGTGCGCCATTGGTCACAGACTTGATGAAGCTGTCCTTGGCGGCGGCGGTCGGCAGCGAGTCGTAAAACGCCTTCTGTTCCGGGGTCAGCAGGCCGGTCGACACGGCCAACTGCGCGACGGTCGGGCCAAACGGCGCGTCGTAGGCGACTGAGCCGGTCGAGATTTCAAACGCGCCAGTCGCTTTCTGTGCGCCAAAAGCGCTGTCTTGGTAAGTGAGGTTGTTCACCAGCGTGCCATGGATGTCGGCGGTGACGAACACCACATTGACGATGCCGTTGTCGTCGATGAACTTGAGGATTTCGCTGCGCTCGGCGGCATAGCCCTCAAAGCGGTCGGACGCGCCCAACACGCCGAGGTTTTGGATCGGCTCAGGCACCATCACAAATTTCCAAGTCACGCTGTTTTGCTGCGCGGCCAGCAAGTCGGCCTTTAATTCGTCCACCTGCGCCCGGCCCAACATTGTCCGCGAGGGGTCGAAGGCACTGGCGAGATACGCGCCGACCGAGGCGGGGCTGGCCGGATTGGCGGCGGGCAATTCCTGGTCGCGGAACGAGCGCGCGTCCAACACCATCAAGGCGGCGTCGCTGCCGAAGTTTTGGTTGCGGTACAACTTCGTTTCGCCGGCGGTGCGGGCGTCGCCGGTCGCGCCGTAGGTGTCCGCGCGCGTCGGGTTGTAATCTTGGAACGCCTGCAAGCCGTTGTTATAGAGTGTGCTGTCGTTGATCCGCGTGCCGGCCGGGTCGGCGTTGAAATGCGCATCCGTGGAAACATCCGCGCCGCCGGCGAAGTCGTTGGTCACTTCATGGTCGTCGATGGTGGCGAACAGCGCCGTGGACTGGCGCAGATCCGCCAAGCCGTTCAAGCCGCCCTTCGCCGAATACACTTCCGCATGCTTGTTGCGGTATTCGGCCAGGGTTTGCGCCTGCTGCTGGAAGTTATTGGCGGGCGAGGCGACATCGCCATAGATCGAATCGCCCATGTTCACGAAGAAATCCAAATTGCGCGCGTCGGCGTTCTGCACCGCCGGATACGGCAGCAACTCGCCGCGCCAATCGCCGGACACACCAAAGCGCAGGCCGGTGGTCGCGCCCAGCGCCGCCGGCGTCTTGAACGTGCCGACCGCCGACGCGCCGGCGCTGTCGGTGACGCGGTAGTAATAGCGGGCGCCGGCGGTCAGGCCCGACACGCCCCATTTGGCCGGGGCCAGCGGATCGGCCACGGTCTGTGTGCTGCTGCCCAGGATGGAACTGAACCCGCTGTCGGCGGCGTATTGGAACGTCAAGTTGCCGACGGTGTCCGACCGCCCCCACAGCACGGCGGAAGTTTGGCTGACATCGCCGGCGGCGACGCCGTTGGGCAGAGCGGCGGACGCCGCCGTGCCGAAGGCCGACAGCGCCAGCGCGGTGGCCAATCGAGTGAGCGTGATTTTCATCAAAATATCTCCTAAATCAAGTTGACGGTGGCCGGGCAGGCCGATTTCGGCGCTTAGCGTGTTGCGGCCCGCGCCGATGCCTGGCGCGATTGTAATGGCTGCAGATGAAAGCCCAGTGAAATGAGCATAGGATTCGGCAATGTCCTCTAGGCAAGCTCTCATCGTTATACACAAGTCAGGCTAAGCCGGGAAATGCCGTCATTCCGGCCGGAATCGGAATCGGAATCGCAGATGGGTTTAATTGGTTTGTGGCATTCCTGACGGGCATCCGCAGGCCACGCC
>JBJSYU010000089.1:0-5922 GCA_046089945.1 Candidatus Methylumidiphilus sp. | reverse complement strand
GATGAAACCCAGCACCGACAGTTGGATGTTGGAATGGACGATGATTTTGCCGAGTTTGAGCGGGTGGACGGCGGTGGGGTGGGTGAGCAGGAACATCTGCGACAGGCTTTGCTTGTAGAGGATCAAGGTGCGCATCATCTTGATGCCGCCGCCGGTGGCGCCGGTGCAGGCGGTGACGCAGGCCAAGAAGAACATCCACAGCGGCGCGAACACCGGCCACAGGCCAAAGTCGGCGCTGGCGAAGCCGCAGTCGGTGGCTATGGAGATGACGTTGAATGCGGCATAGCGCAGGCTGGTGAGGAAGTCCTCATAGGTGTTTTGCTGCACCAAAAACACGGCGATGCCTAGGCAACTGCCTAAAATCAAGGCCAGAAAGGGTTTGGCCTCGACATCGTAACTGTACGGGGCGAGGCTGCGGTTGCGCACGGCGAGGAAATGCGTGGCGAAATTCATGCCGGCCAGCAGCATGAACACCATCAACACGCCTTCGATGAGCGGCGAGTCGAAATGGCGGATGTTGAGGTCGTGCGTGGAGAAGCCGCCTAGGCCCAGCGTGGAAAAGGCGTGGCAGACGGCGTCCAGCCAGCCCATGCCGGCCAGCTTCAAACTGAGGATGCAGGCCAAGGTCAGGCCGGCGTAGATGCTCCACAGGTTTTTCGCGGTTTCGGCGATGCGCGGGGTGAGTTTGCTGTCGCGCATCGGCCCCGGCGTCTCCGACATGAACACCTGCCGCCCGCCCACGCCCAAAATGGGCAGGATGCCGACCGCCAGCACGATGATGCTCATGCCGCCGACCCAATGCAGTTCATGCCGCCACAGGTTCACCGCCGGCGGCAGCGCGTCCAAGCCAGTCAGCACCGTCGCGCCGGTCGTGGACAGCCCGGACATGGCTTCAAAATAGGCGTCGGTGAAGGAGAGGGCGGGGAAGTAGTCAAGCAGGGGCAGGGTGGAGACGCCGGCGATGCCTAGCCAGGCGATCACCACGATCAAAAAGCCGTCTTTAGGCTTGAGTTCGCGCACATGGTCTTTGGCCAATATCCACATCACGCCGCCGATGGCGAAACTGATGACCCAGTGTTTGATGAACAGCGGCGCGGTGCCGTCATGGTTCAGCCAACTCGTGAGGATGGGCAGCGTGTAACTGCCGCTGAAAGCCATCAACATCAGGCCGAAGATCCGGGCGAGAGGGAACAGTCTCATCGTGTCGATCCTTGCTGCGCTGGAGGCGGGCGGAAAATGACGCGGCGTGGGGATGCCCCCTCGTCAACCATGTGGATGGCGTCGCTGAGGGGGCGTTGCGGATTAGCGGGGCAGTTCGGACGAACCCATCAGGAATTCGTCCACGGCGCGGGCGGCTTGGCGGCCTTCGCGGATGGCCCAGACCACCAAGGATTGACCGCGGCGCATGTCGCCGGCGGCGAACACTTTCGGCAGCGAGGTCTGGTAGTTGAGCGTGTCGGCCTTGACGTTGCCGCGCTCGTCCAAGCCGACGCCGAGTTGGCTCAGCAGGTCGTCTTGCACCGGATGCAGGAAGCCCATGGCGAGGAACACGCGCTCGGCGGGAATGGTGAACTCGCTGCCGGCGATTTCGCCCATGACCCAGCGGCCGCCTTCGTTTTTCCATTCCACGCGGGCGCAGTGGGCGAGTTTGACGTTGCCGTCGGCGTCGCCTTCAAAGGATTTGGTGGTGACGCAGTAGTCGCGGTCGCAGCCTTCCTCTTGCGATGAAGACGTGCGCTGTTTGTTGGGCCATAACGGCCAGGTCAGCCCCTTGTTTTCCTTTTCCGGCGGCTTCGGCAGGATTTCGATTTGGGTGACATGGGCGGCACCTTGGCGGATCGAGGTGCCGATGCAATCGGAACCGGTGTCGCCGCCGCCGATGACCAGCACATGCTTGCCTGCCGCGCTGATGCTGACGCTATCGGGAATGGCATCGCCGGCGTTGCGCTTGTTCTGCTGCGGCAAAAATTCCATGGCGAAATGCACGCCTTTCAGCGCGCGGCCGGGTATCGGCAGGTCGCGGGGCTTTTCCGAACCGCCGGCCAGCACGATGGCGTCGTACTCGTCTAGCAGGGTTTGCACCGGGATGTTTTTGCCAATGTGGCTGTTCGGGCGGAACGTCACGCCCTCGGCCTGCATCTGCGCCATGCGCCGGTCGATGGCCTGCTTTTCCATCTTGAAGTCGGGAATGCCGTAGCGCATCAAGCCGCCGATGCGGTCGTTCTTTTCGTAGACCACCACAACATGGCCGGCGCGGGCCAACTGCTGGGCGCAGGCGAGGCCGGCCGGGCCGGAGCCGACCACGGCGACGCGCTTGCCGCTGCGCCGCTGCGGGGTTTGCGGCTTGATCCAGCCGTTTTCCCAGCCCTTGTCGATGATCGAGCATTCGATGGACTTGATCGTCACCGGCTGGTCGTTCAGGTTCAAGGTGCAAGCCGCCTCACAGGGCGCCGGACAAATGCGCCCGGTGAACTCAGGGAAGTTGTTGGTGCTGTGCAGAACCTCTAGGGCTTCCTGCCATTTGTTCTGGTAGACCAGATCATTCCAATCGGGAATGATGTTGTTGATCGGGCAGCCGTTGTGGCAGTAAGGAATGCCGCAGTCCATGCAGCGCGCGCCCTGCTTGCCGGCCTCTTCGTCGGTCAAGGCGATGACGAATTCTTTGTAATGGTGGACGCGCTCCTCGACGGGGCGGTAAGTTCTGTCCTTGCGCGAGATTTCCATGAATCCGGTGGGTTTGCCCATTGCTGTTGTCGCCTCTGTTTCGTGTTCTTTGTTCGGAAAGCCGCAGCCTCTGCCGGTTTGGCGCCCCTGCCTGAAGCCGGGCTTTAAGCTGCAAGAAAACGGGGAAGCGCTTATCGCTTCCCCGCCGCCTAAGGTCTGCCGCCCGCGCTTAGTGCTGGGCCACAGTCGATTGTTGCAGCGCCTGCATCTTCTGCAAGGCTTTTTTGTAGTCCACCGGCATGACTTTGACGAAGCGCGGCAGGAACGCCGCCCAGTTGTCTAGGATGTGGCGGGCATGCAGGCTTCCGGTGTAGCGGGCGTGGCGCTCGATCAAATGGCGCAGCCTGCGGGCGTCGCCGTTGGTCATGTCGCGCATGATGTCCACCAGCCCATGGCTTTCCAGGTCGTCGCCGTTTTGATCCAGCCCCAGGGCGATGTTGTTTTCTTCGGCAACCGGCTCCAGTTCGACCATGGACAGGTTGCAGCGGCGCTCGAAGTCACCGCCCTCGTCCAGCACATAGGCGACGCCGCCCGACATGCCGGCGGCGAAGTTGCGCCCGGTCGGGCCTAGGACGACGACGACGCCGCCGGTCATGTATTCGCAGCCGTGGTCGCCGACGCCCTCAACCACGGCGATGGCGCCGGAGTTGCGCACCGCGAAGCGCTCGCCGGCCACGCCTTGGAAATAGCACTCGCCGCTGATCGCGCCGTACAGCACGGTGTTGCCGACAATGATGTTTTCCTCCGGCTTGATCGGGCAGTCTTCCGGCGGGCGGATGACGATGCGGCCGCCGGACAAGCCTTTGCCGACATAGTCGTTGCCTTCGCCGAGCAGTTCGACGCTGACGCCGACCGCGAGGAACACGCCGAAGCTCTGCCCGGCGGTGCCTCTGACCTTGATGGCGATGCTGTCTTCCGGCAAGCCTTTGTGGCCGTAGCGCTTGGCGACTTCGCCGGAGAGCATCGCGCCGAAGGTGCGGTTGTAGTTGCGGATCGTGGTTTCGATCTGCACCGGCTTGCCTGCTTCCAGCGCCGGGCGGGCCTGTTCAATCAGCTTGAGATCCAGCGCCTTGTCCAGCGAATGGTCTTGGCTTTCGCAGTTGTGGGTCGCCACCTCCGGGCCGATCACGGGTTTGTGCAGGATTTTGCTGAAATCGATCTTCGAGGCTTTCCAGTGGTTGATGGCGCGGTTCATGTCGAGCTTTTCGGAATGGCCGATCATCTCGTTGACCGTGCGGAAGCCCAAGTTGGCCATGATCTGCCGCAGTTCTTCGGCGACGAAGAAGAAAAAGTTGACGACATGCTCCGGCTGGCCGGTGAAGCGCTTGCGCAGTTCTGGGTCTTGCGTGGCGACGCCGACCGGGCAGGTGTTCAGATGGCATTTGCGCATCATGATGCAGCCTTCGACGATCAGCGGCGCGGTGGCGAAGCCGACTTCGTCGGCGCCGAGCAAGAACGCTATCGCCACGTCGCGGCCGGAGCGCATGCCGCCGTCGGCCTGCACGGCGATGCGCCCGCGCAGTTTGTTCAGCACCAAAGTCTGATGGGTTTCCGCCAAGCCGATTTCCCAAGGCAGACCCGCGTGTTTGATCGAGGTGATTGGGCTGGCGCCGGTGCCGCCGTCGTAGCCGGCGATGGTGACATGGTCGGCATGGGCCTTGGCGACGCCCGCCGCGACCGTGCCGACGCCGATTGCCGACACCAGCTTGACGCTGATGCGGGCCTTCGGGTTGACGTTTTTCAGGTCGTGGATCAACTGCGCCAAGTCTTCGATGGAGTAGATGTCATGGTGCGGCGGCGGCGAAATCAGGCCGACGCCGGGCGTGGAGTGGCGCACTTTGGCGATGATCTCATCGACCTTGTGGCCGGGCAACTGCCCGCCTTCGCCGGGCTTGGCGCCTTGGCTGATTTTGATTTGGATGTCGTCGGCGTTGACCAGATATTCGGTGGTGACGCCGAAGCGGCCGGAGGCGACTTGCTTGATCGCCGAGCGCATCGAGTCGCCGTTCGCCAGCGGCAGGAAGCGCTCAGCCAGTTCGCCGCCTTCGCCGGTGTTGGATTTGCCGCCGATGCGGTTCATCGCTATCGCCATCGTGGTGTGGGCTTCCCAGGAAATCGAGCCGAACGACATCGCGCCCGTGGCGAAGCGTTTGACGATCTCTTTCGCCGGTTCGACCTCGTCCAGCGGGATTGCCGTTTCCGCAAATTTGAACGCCATCAGCCCGCGCAGGGTCAACAGCCGTTCGTTCTGCTCGTTGACCAGCTTGGAGTATTCGGCGTAGGTCTTGGCGTCGTTGGCGCGGGTGGCGTGTTGCAGCTTGGAGATGGTCTCCGGCGTCCACATGTGGTTTTCGCCACGGATGCGGTAGGCGTATTCGCCGCCGACATCCAAGGCGCCTTTGTACAAGGGCGCGTCGCTGAACGCCAAGCGATGGCGGCGGATGGTTTCCTCGGCAATTTCGGCGGTGCCGGCGCCGCCCGTGGTGCTGCTGGCGCCGGTGAAGTATTGATCGAGGAAATCTTCGGCCAGCCCGATGGCGTTGAAAATCTGCGCGCCGCAATAGGACTGGTAGGTGGAAATGCCCATCTTCGACATGATCTTCAGCAGCGCTTTGCTGACCGCCTTGATGTAGCGCTTGTGGATTTCGTCCTCGGCCAGCTTTTCCGGCAGTTCGGCGCGCAGATGCGACAGCGTGTCGAAAGCCAGATACGGATTGACCGCTTCGGCGCCGTAGCCGGCCAGCAGGGCGAAGTGATGCACTTCGCGCGCTTCGCCGCTTTCCACGACCAAGCCGACTTTGGTGCGCAGGCCGGTGCGGGTCAGGTGGTAATGCACGGCGGAGGTTGCCAGCAGCGCCGGAATCGCCACATAGTCGGCGTCCATGCGGCGGTCGGACAGCACCAGGATGTTGTTGCCCGCGTGGACGGCGGCTTCGGCCTCGGCGCACAGCGTTTGCAGCGCAGGCTCCATGCCGGAGGCGCCGGTTTCGGCCGCCCAGCAGATGCTTAAGGTTTTGGTCTTGAACGCGCCGCCGGTGCGGGTTTCGATGCGGCGGATTTTTTCCAGGTCTTTGTTGCTTAAGATAGGCTGGTGGACTTCCAGGCGCTTGTTGCTGCCGCCGTCGGTCAGGCCGAACAGGTTCGGGCGCGGGCCGATGTGCGAGACCAAGGACATCACCAATTCCTCGCGGATCGGGT
>JBJSYU010000088.1:0-19364 GCA_046089945.1 Candidatus Methylumidiphilus sp. | reverse complement strand
GGTGCGGGACGCCTTGGCTAAATTTCTGCGGGCGGCGCTGGGGCTGTTGGGCATCGTCGCCATTTTTTATGCCGGCTCGAAAATCCCTTTTACTGACACGATGCCCAAACTGAGCCAGCAGGCCAGCCTAGGGCTGCTGTTTGTGGCCGGGTTGCTCACCGGCTTCCATTGCGTGGGCATGTGCGGCGGGTTCATCGTCGGCTACACCACCGGCGGCAGTCTGGCCGGCCGCCATGCTTATCTGGCCCATGCGGCTTATGGCTTGGGCAAGACCTTGTCATACACCGGCCTCGGCGCGGTGTTTGGCTTGGCGGGGTCGTGGATCAGTTTCACCCCGGCCATGCAGGGCGCGGCCGCCATCGCGGCGGGGGTGTTTTTGCTGGGCTTCGGGCTGAACATGCTGCACTTGTTGCCGCACATCCGGCTGTTTGGCCTGCCGATGCCGCGCTGGCTGAGCCGCATCGTCCACACCGGCTTGCGCAAGCACCGCAGCCCGTTCGCCATCGGCCTGCTGAATGGCTTGATGATCGCCTGCGGGCCGTTGCAAGCGATGTATGTGATGGCGGCCGGCACCGGCAGCCCCGGCGAGGGCGCGCGCCTGCTGTTTTTCTTCGGCCTGGGCACCTTGCCTTTGCTGCTGGGCTTCGGCTTCCTGACCAGCTTGATTTCCCGCCAGTCCAGCCAGCGCATTTTGCAAGCCTCCGGCGCCATCGTGCTGAGCCTGGGGCTGATTATGCTCAACCGTGGACTGGTGCTGACCGGGACGGGCTACGACTTCGACTCGCTGGCGCGTTGGATCGACCGCGAGGCGGCAATCTTCAAGGAACTGCCCGCCCGCCTGCAAGGCCCGGCCATCGAATGGCAAGCCATCCGCACCGAGGTCACGGCGGCGGGCTACCAACCGACCGAATACGTGTTGCGCAAGGGCGTGCCGGTGCGTTGGACGATTGCCGTCAAGGAATTGACCACCTGCAACCGCGTCATCCTTGTCCCCAAGCTGGGCCTGCGCATCGAACTCCAGCCCGGCGAACAGACCGTCGAATTCACGCCACAAGAGGCGGGGGCGATTCCTTGGAGCTGCTGGATGGGCATGCTGCGGGCGGAGTTTAATGTGATGGATGACGAGGATGCTGCGGCGACCCAGCAACCCGGCCCCGAACCGGCGCCGCGCTAGGCGTTCATATCCTTATGCCATGCGGCAAAATCTTGCTGTTGATTATGACGGTATGTGTATAATGCCCGATCATTACAGTCCGGTTGCAGGGGGCGCAGCGCGCCCTGGCCCGGTCTGACCGTTTCAGTCCTTATGATTTCCCTAGTCACACATCACGGCAGCGATGCCGTTTTTTTTTGGAGGGTAGCTTATGTTTAAAGCGTTGATTGGGCAGTCGCCCAATTTCGAGGCGATGCTGCGTAGCGCCAAAATGGTGGCATTGACCGACGTGACCGTTTTGATTACCGGCGAGACCGGCACCGGCAAGGAAGTGCTGGCCAACGCCCTGCAACGCCACAGCCCGCGCGCGGCTCAGCCGTTTGTGACACTAAACTGCGCGGCCTTGCCCGAAGCGCTGGTCGAGTCCGAGCTGTTCGGCCACCGCCGGGGCGCGTTCACCGGCGCGGTGGCCAACCAAGTGGGCCGCTTGCAGGCGGCGGACGGCGGCACCTTGTTCATGGACGAGGTCGATTCCCTGCCCTTGCCGATCCAGGCCAAGCTGCTGCGTTTTTTGGAGACCGGCGAGATCCAGCCGGTCGGCGACACCCATTCCCAGCGCGTGGACGTGCGCGTGATCGCCGCCGCCAACTCCAACCTGGACAAGCGCATCGCCGCAGGGGAATTCCGCAAAGACTTGTTTTACCGGCTCAATGTCGTGCCGCTGCACATCCCGCCGCTGCGCGAGCGCTCCGGCGATGTGCAACTGCTGCTGACGCATTTTATGCGGCATTTTGCCAACGAGCATAAGCTGCCCTCGCCCACCGTCTCCAAGTCCGCGTTGCAACGCCTGCAAGACCATGCCTGGCCGGGCAATGTGCGGGAATTGCGCAATGTTTGCGAGCGGCTGTCGATCCTGCTGGCCGGGCGCGCCATCGAGGAAAGCAACCTGCCCCGCGAAATACTCAACCCGCCGGCCGCCAGCCCAAAAGACAACTCGTTCGCCTTGCCCGAAGGCGGCATCGAATTGGAGAAAGTGGAGCTGGACTTGATCCAGCAGGCGCTGGCCCGCACCAACGGCAACCGCAGCCGCTCCGCCCGCCTGCTCGGCATTTCCCGCGACACCTTGCTGTACCGGATGCACAAGCACAATCTGCGCTGAGGGAAAAACCTTCCGCCAGCCGCCACAAAACGCCCTTCGGGGCGTTTTTTTTCGTCAATCGCCAGCGTAAAAACCGCCTTCGGCCACGGTTATGCCGCTGCCGCCCACTACCGGTCGCTGCCCCCATGTTTGGCTGGGTTATTTCGCATATTGATGCGCCATATGACGCGCACCCTGCGCCCGCGCCTGCCGCAAGCACCAGGCATTGCCCCATAAGTTTCAAGGGTTTCAGCACGCCCGTCGGGTTGGCAAGCCTTTTGCTTTATCATCAACCGACAGAGTTTGACGCCGTCCAACCAAGCTTAAACCATTGCTTAGAATGGTATTTTTGACTGCGGCGGCAGATTTATTTTTAAACCAAAATTTTTGAGAGACTTGTAAGCCCATGCTGAAAACCAAACTTGCAGCCGCCTTGACCATCGCCGCGCTCGGCGCCGCCAGCGGCGCGTCCGCCTCCACGACGATGTACAACACCTTCAACGCCAATGGTGCCGCCAACACCGACGGCTGGACGCGCGTCGATGGCAGCGCCAACGTCGGCGCTCTCCAGCCCTGGCTGGGCAGCGCTGGCTTCAACAGCGACCCTGCCGACCCCCGCCCATTCAATTACCAGGGCAAGGCGCATTTGAACTGGGCCGCGCAATTGACCGGCGCCGGCGATGCGGCGGAAATCTCCTTCACCGACGCGGCGGCCCGCTACGGCGCGACCAACACCGCCGGCCCGAACTATGTCGAAGTGGACACCGGCGGCGGCGCCTGGCAGGACAATGGCTTGAACGCTGCGGGCGCATCGACTGGCAACCCCACCGGCTGGAAGCACCAGACTGACATCGGCTTGATCCGCTCGGACACCACGCAGTGGGTCAACCTCAATCTGGAGACGCTAGGCAACCTGCAAGACCCCACCTTCAGCCGCTTTGGCGTGACCGTGTTCAACGGCATGGACACCAACACCGGCGGTTCTTACAGCCACCACGGCGCCTGGAACAACAACACCAACCCGTTCACCAAAGACAACCCGTTTTACCCAGCCACCAAGCCAGCCGGCTACAACGGCGACCCGAACCAACTGACCCAGGTCGTCGGCTCCAGGGGCGCGGGCTTTAGCGACAATGTCGATGGCACACCGGATCGCGCCTTTTCGTTCCTTGCCGAGGCCGGCCAAGTCTATTCGGTGTACCTAGGCGGCTTCGGCTTCGCCCGCTGGAACACTGGCGTGGACAACTACAAGCTGACCATCACCACCTCGACCACGCCTGTGCCGGTGCCTGCCGCCGTGTGGCTGTTCGGCAGCGCTTTGGCGGGTGTCGGCGTGTTTGGGCGGCGCAAAAAGTCGGCCTAAACAAAGCGCGGGCTTGCCCGGCTGGAAACAGCCGCCCGGTGCATTCCGCCGGGCGGCTGTTTCTCTCCACGTCGGGACGCCGCCAAAGCCGCTTCACATGCCAAGGCCGCAGCCAAATAGCCTGTGCCATTTCGCTGAAAAATACGGAATTTGCCACGCAAAAACCGGCAGCGTAGCATTGCCCTATGCCATCCAATTGATTATAAATCCAATTTTTGGACGGCACATTGTTTGCTAGATCAGCAGCGGTTAATACGCCGTCGCTGCCAGCATAAGCCACAACCGCGCTTGCAAGACGTTTACGAGCCACTTGGCCATAAAGCACATAGCTGCTTTGAGAGCGTGGCGAGCGTATCGAACCATGAACTTAAATTCTGCGGCGCCTTGTTTTAACAATGCAGGAATCCGCAACATCTGGACAGATTGATCTTTTACCCACACCTTAACTAGAGACCGCAACATTATGACCAAGAACCAACTGACTAAAGCTCTCGCCATGGCCATCGCAGGCACCGCGCTGTCGGCCGGGGGCATCTCCAACGCCGCCGCCGCGACGACCATGTACAACACGTTCAACGCATTCCCTTCGGCGAAACCGACTGACGGCGATCCAACCGCAAACGGTGCACAGCCGACCACCGACGGCTGGGTCTGGGGCGGCGTCGGGTTCACCAAGGCAAGCAACGGCAGCGGCAATGCCGTTCCCGGATTTGTCGGCATCAATGGCGGCAGCGCCGTTTCCCCTAGCACCCCATTTGGCTACGCCGGCAGCGGCATCGTCAATTGGGCAGTGCAACTAGGCAACGGCAGCGATGCGGCCGTCATTTCGCAAGCGGATTCAGCCAGTCGTTATGGCGTTTTCGCCGATATCGACACCGCCAAAGGCGCTTGGAGCGACAATGCGGTGGGCGGGGCTGGCGGCTGGCGGCACAACCTGGATTTTGGCCTGTTCAAATCCACTGTGGCCACGGATGTGCGCTTGGATATCCAAGGGCTGACCCAAAGCGGCACCGATTTTGGTTTCACCATCTTCAAGGGCATGGACGCCAGCACGGGCAGCTATAACCACCACGGCGCTTGGAACGCTGGCAACAACGCCAGCGGCCTAACGTCAAGTTCGCTGCCCGGCGGCGGCACGACCTTCACGGTGGGCGATATTGTGGCCTATAGCGTAGGTGGCGCCACCCCCAGCAACCTCAACAGCATTTTCTTCCACGCCGACGCCAACGAGGTCTACACCATCGTGCTGGGCGGCTACCGCAATGGCGGATGGAGCGACACCGCCGACGGCTATGTTTTGAATGTCTCCGCCGTGCCGATCCCCGCCGCCGTCTGGCTGTTCGGCAGCGCTTTGGCTGGCATCGGCGTGTTTGGCCGCCGCAAAGGCTAACGACAGGCCCAGCCCCGACACGCCCGCCCGCCGAAGATGGTGGCGACACGGCGGCCCGTCCGGCACTCGTGCCGGGCGGGCTTTTTTCGGCCCGGAATTTTGGCCCTCTCCTTCAGACATGGGCGCCCATGGCTTTTGGGCCGTCTCTCGGTATCATGTCGCCCTGCCACTCCAACTCTTAACCACCAAAGCCAGCGCCCATGAGTTCCCTGCAACGCGGCCACGCCGCGATCCAATCGCAAAACCCCGCCGAAGCCGCCGAATGGTTTCTGAAGGCGGTCAACGAAAATCCAAAAGACCCGCAGGCGCTGGCCTGCTATGGGCAGTCGCTGTGCTGGCTGGGCCGGCGCAGTGAAGGCATCGCGTATTTGCGCCAGTCAGGCAGCCTGCTGTTGAAAAAGGCCCGCAAAAGCCGCGACGTGGCGCAAGCGTTGATGATGGTGGAGCAACTGCAATATTGGAACGACTATGCCGGCGCCTTGGATATCGCCCGGCAGGCGGTGCAGATCAACGGCGCCGAGGTGCGCGGCTTCCAATTATTGGCGCTGACCTATTCCCGCCTCAACCAAAACAAGCAGGCGCTGGCCACCGGTCGGCAGGCGCTGCGGCTGGCGCCGGACAGCGCCGTGCTGAACATTTTGCAGGCCACGCTGGAAAGCGGCGAAAAGATGCACGAAGCCGCCCGGCGCCGGCTGGAAAAGGTGTTGCAGCAACGGCTCAGCCCGGAGGAGACTTTCCGGGCGCACAAGGAGTTGGCGCGTGTCTTGGACACGCTCGGCGACTATGGGCCGGTGTTCGCGCATTTGCATGCCTCGGCGGAGGTATCCGGCCTGCTGCCGGAAGTGCAAAAGCAGGATGCCGCCCTGGTGCCGCGCATGATCAAGGCAAACACGGCGGGCTTTGACCGGGAATTGCTGGGGCGCTGGGCGGGGACGGAGTTTCCGCAAGACCAGCCGGCGCCGGTTTTCCTGATCGGCTTCATGCGCTCAGGCACCACACTCACCCAGGAAGTCCTAGGCACACACCCCGGCGTGTTCGTCGCCGACGAGACCGACTCGATAGTCGCGCTCAGCCACGAGCTGGACAAAATGGCGCCGGGCCGCTTCGGCCCAGACCGGCTGCGGGACTTGGATTTGCAAGGGGTTTTGCGCTTGCGGCAGTCTTACTGGGACAAGGCGCGGGCGCGCCATGGCGATCAGATAGGCGGGCGGCTGCTGGTGGACAAGACGACGATGAACACCATCGACCTGGGGCTGATCAATTGCGTGTTCCCCGACGCCAAAGTCATTTTCGTGATGCGCGACCCCCGCGACGTGTGCCTAAGCTGCTTCATGCAGATCATGATCCCGACGCCGTCCACCGTCCACCTGCTGACTTGGCGCGGAACCGCCGAGTTTTACGCGCAGGTCATGGCTTGGTGGATGCATGTGAAGCAGCGGCTGACTTTGGATTTCATCGAGTTCCGCTATGAGGACGCGGTGGCGGATTTCGAGGGGACGTTCCGGGGGGTGTTTGAGTTGTTGGCCCTGCCGTGGAACCCGGCGGTGGCCGAATTCCACAAGCGCGTGGCGGGCCGCTACATCGCCAGCCCCAGCTTCAGCCAAGTGGCGCAGCCGCTGTATTCCTCGTCGGTGGCGCGCTGGCGGCATTATGCGGCTGAATTCGCGGCGGTGGAGGATCTGCTGGCACCGTTCATCGGCGCATTCCGCTACGGGGATGAACCGCCGGACAGCACTGCGTGAGTCAAGCCGCAACAACCCACAAAAACAAACAAGCCGCCCATGCAGACATGGGCGGCTTGTTTTTATGGCTTTTCCTTAGCGTTGGATGGACAGCGCCGTAGGCGCTGCCAAATTTCCTTAAGAGTCTTTCCGGCGCCGGACGACGGAGAACGCCGCCAAGGCCGAGCCAAACAACCAGACCGCAGCCGGCACAGGCACCGTGGTCACTGTATGGACACCCGTATAGGTGACTCTGACCAGCGGCGCGGTGTTCTTGAACTGGTCAATAAATTGGGCGACGGGCAACCCACTCAGGTAGATACTTTCTTCGCTGGGCGGTTTGTTGAACTGGGCTGCCCATCCGGTGCTGTCTGCGGCAGTTTTAAACGCCACCGAAGTTGGCGAACCATCCACGACGCTGTCCCAGCCAAAGCCACTGAGGTTGGCCGTGAACAGGTTTTGCGCTGTCGTTGTCACCGAGTCCACAGCCCCCGGTGTCAGCGGCACCCAGTCGGGTATGTAGCCGGTTATGCTGACTGAACCCGGATTGCTGGAGCTGAGCGAGGGAACTCCGTTGGCCACGGTGAAATTCGCGGTCAGCGAAAACGTCCCGCCCTTTACCGTGTAAACAGCGCTGGGGCTGTACTGAAACGAAAAATCCCCGGCGCTCTGTATGGCGGTGACTTTGAAAGTCGTCGAATTAGTTTTAGTCAGCTTAACCGTTGTCGTGTTGTCAAAGTTTGGAAACCCTGGATTGGGGATATTGTCCACATCCCACGGCAAATCGGTCGCCGCCTGACCAAAGCTGGGCAATACGGCCAATATCACAGCCGCCCCTAGGGGAAGCAAGTAGTTTCTAGCTTGCATCTGGATTCTCCATTAATGTTCAAGATTTTAAGTGAAAAGGGAATATTGCTTTCAAACCGGCTTAATATTTAGCGCAAAATAATAAACTAGCGTTAGGCATTACGCGCTGCCACAAGCTTAGCTCAAAGCTTGGAAAGCGACCGACCGGGTACAAAGCATATGTCGGCAAAAGAGGGCGCTGCGCTTAAGCTGCATTGTTGCTAAACCAATTCCAAGCCCTAAAGGGATTGCAAGCACATCCATATGACAGTCTTGTGAAAACCGGCCACCATGCTCTGGGCATTGACCAAAGCTACCAGTGCGTAGGCATCTTAACCAGATTGACTGCCGAAAGTCAACGCAACTGACATCCGTGCTTTTCCCGATAACCGGGCATCCTCTCAAAAATTTAGCCGCCACCACAATCCCTTGTGGATTGGAACCCCGGTTGAACACATCCCGCCACACACAGGCAACTATTCTGCCAAACACCTGCCTGTCGCACGAAAGCATTGCTGTGCGCTGCCCAAACACGCAGGGCTTCACCTAAGTGCGGATAGACCCTCGCCGAAAGGACAAGCCCAAAGCAGCCAACGCGCTACCAAGCAGCCAGACCGTTGCCGGCAGCGGCACGGGACGGATCGAAACCAACGCCAACGGGTCGCCCGTGCCGCCGTTGGTAGCCATTTGAAACGGCAAGACCCAGTTGGGCGCCGTTTCTGACAAGGCGACCAAATTAAAGTCGCCGGTGTCGCCCGCCGGGTCGCGGGAACTGCCCCAAGGCCCGCCCGCCGTCCACTGACCGACCAGTTCGCTGGTGGGGTCTAAAGCCGCCCCGGCCGTTTTCCAAGAAAACATCGCAAAATCTTCAAGCTGGAACGTGCCATTTCCAGCGCTGGCCCCGCTCACCGTCAGCGTGAACGCGGTGACTTGCACGCCCGGCTCCAGCACCGCCCACATGCTGGCCCCCGCAAACAGCGCATCGTCCACAGTCAAGCTACCGTGCGCCTCGGCTGAGTTCAGAAACTCCGCGCCGCTGTAACTGACCCAAAAAGTCGCGGCTGTGGCCGGATTCTGGATGGTCATGCAAGCCAGCACAGCCAATCGGCTTAGCCAAAACCCGTAGTGCTTTTTCATCAAAGTCAAATCTGCCCGAGATTTTGGTTGGTGGGTGTCCGCTTGCGCAAGCGCCTCGACAGGGCTGCCCAACCCCTGACGGTCAGCGGTGCCAAGGCAAAGCGAAAGCAGCCTAGCCAAAAATGGCACCCACTGTTTGGCAGAATTTACTGCAAAAGGCAAGCCAGCGACACCGTTTATCGGCAAAAGCGCACCAGGCAAGGGGCGGGGCCGCCTTGCCGCGCCTGCCACAAAGATTCGGCTTAGGCCATTTTCATGGCGTATCACTCATTGCTGCGCGATATGACACACCACGATCCAGAGGCTGTACGCCAACACACGCTCAAAACAATGAAAATACCAGCAATTAGCCATGGCACAGTTATTGACTGTCCTATTGCCATTCAGACTAGCCGTGGTGCCTGATCGCTGCCCTGCAATGGTTGCCATAATGCCGCAAATGACTTAGGCGACAATGGCTGCTTACGGAAACAAGAACCCAGTCCGGCCAGCGGCCGACCTGGACAGTGCCCCCATCTAAAATCTACAACCCCAGCCGCAAACCCCAAGAATCATGAAAACGAGCAAGCGCTTAACACTCCTCGGCATGCTGGCCCTATTGGCCGCCACGACTTGCACACTCTGGCCGTCCGCAGGCCAGCCCACCGGCGGCGCAGCCCTCAGTGTAGGCCACGGCGATGTCGCCACACTCAAAGCCGCGTTCGACAGTTGGCGGCAGGTTTACGAAAAACAGGGCGGTAGCCCGGAAACCCTGAAGCTGTCTTTGGGCTACTCCAAAGCCCTGTCGGCTGAATTCACCAAAGCGCGCGGCCAATTGACCTTCAACCTGTTGGACGGACGACTGTCCGTTGAAACGGCCGGTCTGGCCGACGGCCAATATGCGCTTTGGCTGGTGGACGACGGCACCGAACCCGGCAACACCGTGAAACCCGAAGCCAGCGACAAGCTGCTGCGCGTGGGCAGCTTGGAATCCCGCCATGGCCGAGGACATCTGGGCGCGCAGATGACGCCCGCCCAATTGGCCGACTTTAATATGGATACGGCGGTGCTGACCCTAGCCGGTCAATCACCCGTGGACAACGTCGTCATCGCGGGCAGCCCGGACTTGCTGGAAAAGCTCTATTATGCCCAGCAGTCATGGACATTGGCCGGACTTGGCGAGACGCCGGCCGCCGCCCCAGCCGCCGCAAAGCCGTTTGAATTCCTGCTGCCCAAGCCGGCCATGGCCGACACCCTGTCCGACCTGACCCCGGTGCTGGGCGCCCAAGTCGCCTTGGGCCGACAGATTTTCCACAACGAGACCTTTGGCGGCAACGGGCGCACCTGCGGCACCTGCCACCGCGCCGACAACAATTTCACCATCGACCCGAATTACATCGGCAAGCTGCCGGCCACCGATCCGCTGTTCGTCGCCGAAACCCAGCCCGCCTTGGCGAACCTGGAAAACCCCACGCTGCTGCGCAAATACGGCCTGATCCTGACCAACGTGGACGGCCCCGGCACCGACGTGTTCCGCGCCGTGCCGCACACGCTGTCCTTGGCGACCAGCGCGGTCAGCGAGAACACCGCCGCCACCGCGCCTTACGCGCCGGGCGATTTTGCGGCGGATAACGCGTTTGCCGCCGCCACCGGCTGGAGCGGCGACGGCGCGCCCGGTTCCGGCTCCTTGCGCGAATTTGCGCTAGGCGCGGTGATCCAACATTTGCCGAAAACCCTAAGCCGCGTCGCCGGGACTGACTTCCGCCTGCCGACGCAGGCCGAACTCGACGCCATCGAGGCGTACACACTGTCGCTAGGCCGCAGCAAGGACTATCCGGTGTACCAACTGACCTTCGCCGACCCGCTGACCCAAGCCGGCAAAGTGCTATTCGACACCAAGCAAAACCCCTGCACCCACAACACCGCGCAGACCGGCGGGCCGTCGCCGGCCGCGCACTGCCCGTCCGGCGAAACCATCGTCCAGGGTGAAACGGCAAACTGCAACGGTTGCCATCAACATGCCGGGGCGCGCAGTTCCACCACGTTCTCCAACCCCACCCGCAACACCGGCGTGGAAAACTTCAAGATCCACCCGGCCCGCTTGGTCAAGCCCGACCTGGCCTACGACGGCGGCTTTGGCGTGGCGGCGTCCGTCTGCGGGCCGAGCGGGCAAACCTGCTATGGCGACGGCCGCTTCAACACCATGCCCTTGATCGAAGCCGCCGACACCCCGCCCTACTTCCACAACAACAGCGTCAGCACCTTGGAGGAAGCCATCGCCTCTTACAACAGCGACGCCTTCAACCAGTCGCCCGGCGCGTTGACCGCCAAGCTGGCCGACCGCAAGGTCAAGCTGGACGCCACGCAAGTGGTGGCCGTCGCCTCGTTCCTACGCGCCATCAACGCCGTGGAAAACATCAGGCTGTCCAACCGGCTCGACGGCCAAGCCCGGCAAGTCGCCAACAACGCCAGCGCCCGCGAACTTGCCAAACTGGCCCAGGAAGAAAACCAAGACGCCATCCAAGTACTGAAAGAAGGTGTGCTAGGCGCATTTGGCAATGCGGTGAAAAAGCTGGAGCAGGCCAGCTACTACCAAACCCTAGCCCAGTTGGCGCCGGCGCAAACCCTGCGCAATGCGCTGCTGCAACAAGCGATCACGGCGAAAAAACAGGCCAAAGCGCTGATTGCGAGTTGCGACCCGAACGCGGCCCGGCCCAGCACCGTGGTCGCCTCTCCGGCGGGGTTTGTCTACACCTGTGCCGAAGTGGACGCCTTCTAAAGGTACGCGGTGCCTAGTTTGTCGATCATGTCATCAATCGTTTTGCCACGAGGAAGAAAAATGAGTTCAATGCGTTTGGAGCAGGGGCAGCCCACAGGAAAAGGCCATGCGAAACCAGAAGCGGCGTCGGCGGACGGCAACCTGCCCATGGATTACCCGTCCACGCGCTATTTCCAGATTCATTTCCAATACCTGTACGAACTGATTGAGGCGCTGAAAGAACAACTGCTTGAGGCCAACCGCCAGATAGCCGCGCAAAATGAAATCCTGCGGGTGGTGCTGCAAAAGCCTGACGAGTTCCCTTGCGCCGCTTGCCAGCGCCTGGAAGACGAAAAGCCGCCCAAACCCGCCTACGGCGTCCACGAGACCCGGCCGGGCTAATCGACACAAAAGCTTGGCGCACCCGCGCACGGAAGCGCGGGGTGGCCACCGCGTCTTTATATATATTAAGGTCTGCCCTTTGCGAACGGCGACAACCGGTGATTTTTCGCAAAGCGGCAACAAATTCCATTGGATGGGATCTTAAATCCGCCGTCTAAGCAACCGCCCCCGCCGCCGCCATGGCATAATCCCGCCAATCGTTTGGGGCCAAGACCCCCGCCACGCGCCCCTCCGCTCAAATGAAGATGCCATTGCCGCCGATCCCCCGACTCCTGCCACCGCGCTGGCTACCCGTGCTGCTGGCGCTGGCATGGCATTGCGCCCGCGCCGTCGCCGACGCGCCCATCGTGGATTTGCCGAAAACCGGGCTGTCCCCGCAAGAACTGGCCGTGGTCGTCAACGACAACGACCCAGTGAGCGTGCGGATTGGCGAGTATTATCTGGAGCGTCGCGGCATACCGGCGGCAAACCTGCTGCACACGCGCTTCCCGGCGAATGTCGCCGCCTTGTCGCGGGACGCCTTCAGCCGATTGCGCGCGGACGTTGAAAAGCAAACCGGCCCGCGCATCCAAGCCTACGCGCTGGCCTGGACGCTGCCCTACCGCGTGGACTGCATGTCCATCACCTCGGCCTTCGCTTTAGGCTTTGACGAAGCCTATTGCTCGGCCCGGCAATGCGCCACGACCAAGCCCTCCGGCTATTTCAACTCGCCCAGCCATGCCCCCTACACCGACCACCGCATGCGCCCGGCGATGCTGCTGGCCGGGCAACGCTTTGAAGACGCCAAGGCGCTGATCGACCGGGGCGTCGCCTCCGACCAAAGCTATCCCGACCACACCGGCTATTTGCTCAACACCGCCGACCGCCAGCGCTCGGTGCGCGCGGTGTTGTTCGACAACACCGTGAAAGCCTTAGGCGATGCGTTCCGGCTGCAAAAGCTCGACGCCGAGTCGATCAAGGACAAAGACGACGTGCTGTTTTATTTCACCGGGCTGAAAGCCGTACCTGACCTGCAAAGCCTGCGCTTCGTGCCGGGCGCCATCGCCGACCACCTGACCTCGGCCGGCGGGGCGCTGGAAGGCGGCGGCGACCAGATGAGCAGCCTGCGCTGGCTGGAGGCCGGGGCGACCGGCAGCTACGGCGCCGTGGTCGAGCCTTGCAACCATCCGCAGAAATTCCCGCTGCCCGGCGTGGCGATGTGGCGCTACGCCGAAGGCGAGACGCTGATTGAGGCGTATTGGAAAAGCGTGGCCTGGCCGGGCGAAGGCGTGTTCATCGGCGAGCCGCTGGCGCGTCCGTTCGCGCCCCAGTTGTCCACGACCGGCAAGGGTCAAATGACCCTGCGCGTGTTCTCCCCCGCCGCCAAGCCCGCCCGCCTGGAAGCCGCCGCCTCCGCCATCGGCCCGTACCGCCCGCAGGCCGCGTACTCGATCAAGTCGGGGCTGAATGAGTTGAAGATCCGCCTGCCCAAGCCGGGGCTGGCGTACCGGATTGTCTACTAAAACCATGCGGGCGGTTTTCGGCCGTCCGTTCTTCATCTCGTGATATGCCGCAAAGGCTGAGCCATATCACACACCCCGCCAACGCAGCCCCAAAACCCCCATGCACAGAATCGAAATCATCGAAGGCGACATCACCCGCCTGCCCGTGGACGCCATTGTCAATGCCGCGAACACCGCGCTGCTTGGCGGCGGCGGCGTGGATGGGGCGATCCACCGCGCCGCCGGGCCGGGCCTGCTGGCCGAATGCCGCGCGCTCAACGGTTGCCCGACCGGCGGCGCAAAAATCACTGGTGGCCATAGGCTTCCGACCCGCCACGTCATCCACACCGTCGGCCCGATTTGGCGCGGCGGCGGCAGCGGCGAGGCGGCGCTTTTGGCGTCCTGCTACCGCCGCTGCATGGCCTTGGCGCGGCAACACCGGCTGACCACCCTCGCCTTCCCGGCCATCTCTTGCGGCGTCTACGGCTACCCGCTGCGACCGGCGGCGGACATTGCCGTGACCACGCTGGCCGACTGCCTGGCCGGCGACAACCTTATAAAAAAGGTCTATCTGGTCTGTTTCAGCGCCGAAGTGTCCGACGCCTAACGCCACGCCTTGCAAAACCGCTTAACCCAACACGGCGGTTGACCGCGTTTTTCGACCCCCTCCCCTGCGGTAAAATTGCCACTCCTCAAATCAAACCGCCCACGCCCATGACCATCGCCCCCCAAACCCGCGCCTTCGCCCAAGATTTGCTGGATTTCATCGACGCCTCGCCCAGTCCCTGGCATGCCGCCGCCAACATCGCGCAACGGCTGGCCGCGCAAGGCTTCCGGGAACTGCGCGAGGAAGACCCCTGGCAGGTTAAACCGGGCGACAAGTGCTACAC
Source organism: Candidatus Methylumidiphilus sp. (assembly GCA_046089945.1). Lineage (GTDB taxonomy): Bacteria > Pseudomonadota > Gammaproteobacteria > Methylococcales > Methylococcaceae > Methylumidiphilus. Next base: position 5,106 of record JBJSYU010000088.1, on the reverse strand, counting down.
GTTGCGCGGCGGATCGTCGCTAATCGCCTTTGTCGCCGGGACGCGGCCGCCCGGTGCGGCCGGTTTCCAGATCGTCGGCGCCCACACCGACTCCCCCGGCCTGCGCCTGCGCCCGCACGCCCCGCATGCCGCCGAACCGATGCTGCGGCTGGGCGTGGAAGTCTACGGCGGGCCGATCCTCGCCAGCTTCACCGACCGCGACTTGAGCCTCGCCGGCCGCGTCAACCTGCGCGGCGCCGGCCCGCGTCTGCTGCGCTTCCCCAAGCCCTTGCTGCGCCTGCCCAACCTCGCCATCCACATGAACCGCAGCGTCAACGAAGACGGCCTGAAGCTGCACAAACAAAACGAACTGCCGCTGCTGCTGTGCAATCTGCGCGAATCCCTGCCGCCGGACGGACAGTTCCGCGCCCTGCTGGCGGAAGAAGCCGGTGTCGCGGCGGGCGATATCGTCAATTGGGAACTGCTGGCCTACGACACCCAGCCCGGCGCGTTCTGGGGGCCGGCCGCCGAATTCATCGCCGACAGCCAGCTTGATAATCTGGCCTCCTGCCACGCCGCGCTGAGCGCCCTGCTTGCCATCGAAAACCCCGCCGCCACCTGCGTCTGCGCCCTGTTCGACCATGAGGAGGTCGGCAGCGAAAGCGCCAAAGGCGCCGGCGGTAGCTTCCTTCCCGACGTGCTGGCCCGCCTGACAGGCGCCGACGCCGAGGCGCGGGCGCGGGCCATGGCGCAGAGCTTTTTCATCAGCGCCGACATGGCGCATGCCTACCACCCCAACTTCCCCGCCGCCTACGACCCGCAGCACATCCTGCGCGTCAACGCCGGCCCCACCATCAAAACCAACGCCAGCCAGCGCTACGCCACCGACGCGGAGTCAGAAGCCTATTTCATCGGCCTGTGCCAAGCCGCCGGCGTGCCATGGCAGCAATATTCCCACCGCGCCGACCTAGGCTGCGGCAGCACCATCGGCCCCATCCTCGCCGCCCGCCTCGGCGTCCGCACCGTGGACGTAGGCAACCCGATGTGGGCCATGCACTCAGTGCGCGAAAGCGCCGGGGTTTTGGATCATGGGTTTATGGCGCGGGTGTTGGGGCGGTTTTTTGGCGCGGAGCATCCATAAAATGGCGGCGCGTCCTATCGCCATTGATTTATTCGCCGGTTGCGGCGGCATGTCCCTAGGCTTGGAAGCAGCCGGCTTCGACGTGGCGCTGGCGGTCGAATTCGACGCTATCCACGCCTTAGTCCACCATTACAACTTTCCCTATTGCCACACGCTATGCCGCGACATTGCCAAAGTCACCCGCACAGACATATACGCCGCCTTGCAGGCTAATGGCTACATGGGAGAAATTGATTTAATCGCGGGTGGCCCACCCTGCCAAGGGTTTTCGCATATTGGCAAGCGGCAGCTTGACGACCCCCGCAATGCATTGGTGTTTGAGTATGTCCGAATCATCGCGGAAATTCGGCCCAAGTATTTTATTTTTGAAAATGTTCCGGGCATCGCGTCTGGCGAGCATCGGCATTTTCTCTCCGAACTTATCCGCGAATTTAAAACCATCGGCTACTGCGTCACCACGCCGGTCAAAATTTTAGATGCCAGCGCGTTTGACGCACCACAAAAACGCAAACGGCTTATTCTGTTAGGCAGCCGCGCCGATGTCAGGCAAGCCGATTATCCTAAACACACCTATCGCGGGGGTTCCGCCAATGACATGGATATCTTTGCCGATGAAACACACGCTTGCGCAAACGTAGGTGCCGCGTTGGCTGATCTGAGCGCTATTCCGGTCTTCACAGGCACAGATGGCGGCATTCCAAGCGGCCAATTGCATTACGAAAACTACCGCGAGCGCTATGCGCCTATTCCGAGTGGGATTTTCTCAAACTGCCATACAAGGGCCACGAGCGGGCTAGTGTTCGGGCATATTGGCTCAGTCCACACGCTAAACTCGATTGAGCGATTTGCGCAAACCGCCCCCGGCAGCGTGGAACCCACGAGCCGCTTTTTTAAGCTTGCTGAAAATGGCTTATGCAATACACTGCGGGCCGGGACGAGCAGTGACAAAGGCGCATATACCGCGCCTAGGCCCATCCATTATGCGCAACCCCGCTGCATTTCCGTCCGCGAGGCGGCAAGGCTGCACACTTTTCCAGACTGGTTCCAATTTCATCGGACAATCTGGCATGGATTCCGCGAGATTGGCAATGCCGTCGTTCCTGCGCTGGCAAAAGCGCTAGGCAACGCTGTCGCCGAAGCCTTAGGCATTGACGCCACACGGCCCATACCATGCCGGACGCTTGCGCCTGTGGCCGACGGACTGCTTGAGTACAATATGTCACAAGCTTCAAATTATTGGGGCATTGCGGATACTGTCATTGCAAAGCGCCGACGAGTGGCATAGGCACCGGCATGTCCAAGTATGACGATATCATCGAAGCGGTATTCTTTAAGCACTTCAAACCTGGCGCGGTGCGTGTGCCTTTCGACCGCGAAGAACTGGCAGACGCCTGCGCCAAGCTGCAATTCACGCGAATCAAAAACCTTGGCGACATCCCATATTCTTTCCGGTTTAGGCGGGATTTGCCAAGCGCCATCGCCGGCACCGCCCCGAAACATGCGGAATGGATAATTTTAGGCACAAAGGTGGGCGCTTATGAATTCAGGCTGGCCAAGCCGGCAAAAATTACCCCGACCGAAAATCGGCAACGCATCAAAATACCGGATGCGACACCGGATATTGTGAAAAAATACGCACCCGGCACCGACGAGCAGGCGCTACTGGCAAAGGTCAGATATAACCGCCTAATCGATGTGTTCACTGGCTTGACGTGCTATTCCATCCAAAACCATCTGCGGACAACCGTGGACAATATCGGCCAGATTGAAGTGGACGAAGTGTATGTTGGCATCAGCAAAAAAGGCGCACATTATGTCATACCGTGCCAAGCCAAATCGCCGGGCGACCGCTTCGGCATTGTGCAAGTGATGCAGGACATCGAACTGTGCAGGCAACGCTGTCCCCATGCGCTATGCAAACCTATCGCATTGCAGTTTTTATCCGAAAATGATGTCGCCATGCTTGAATTGGCGGTGGAGGACGATGCCGGGGTTTTTCGGCTGACGGTGATTGACGAACGCCATTACCATCTCACGCGCCAAGAAGCCATGTCTGACGCCGATATTGCCAATTATTGCCAACAAGAAACCCCGTGATTTTCTGGCCTCGAATAGACATTCGTCACAACCCCGGCATTCCCAATCCCGGAATGCCAATCGCCTGTATCCGCCGCGCATTGTCGCCTTCTTCATAATGCGGCAAATTCCCCTCCGTTTGCCACAGCCGAAACGCCAGCGCGGCGGTCAGCACACGGATGGGATAATCGCGGGGCAGGTGTTGCAGATAAGGCTGGATGGTGGCGAAGTCGCGGGCACCGTATTGGCGCATGATCGACAACAGCCCGCCGTTTTTCGGGCCGATGTTATAGGCCAGCAGGCTTAGGAAAATATCGCCTTTCATCTCTTTCTGGTAATGCCGCCAGGTCGCGGCGGCGAGCAGGGCGTTGTGGCGGGTTTCGCGCCAGTCCAGCACGGCGCCGTTAAGCCGCTTGCGCACGGCCGCCAGCACCGGCTTCGGCGGCGCGGTGATCTGGAACAAGCCGCGGCCGCCGTCCTTGCTGTCGCGGGGCAGATAGGACGACTCGGCCGCGCCGATGCCGAGCAGCACCTGCCCATCCACGCCAAACGCCGCCGCCGCCTCTTGGATTGCCGCCTGATACGGCTGGGCGCGCCGCACCAGCAGTTGCATCTGCGCCAAGTCGGCGCGGCGGTAGGCGGCGTAGACCTGGTGCGACAAGGTCTCGCGCTCGGCATGGCGGACGCCGCCGACCAAGCCGCGCAGCCGCCCCAGCTCCTCGCGGAACTCGCCGCCCAAGGCATGCCAGCCGACGCCGCCCGCCACCGCCAGCGCCAGCAAGGCCGGCAGGATTGCGGACTGGCCCGCCAAGGGTCGGCGGACAAACTGCCACAGCTTGAAGCCGGCAAACACCAGCACGGCCAGCACCAGCACCGCCCCGGCAAACGGCACTAGGCTGGCCCACAAATCCTCCCCGGCGAAATGCTCCGCCGCCAGCCCCAAGGCGGCGATCACCGCCACCAGCGCGACCGCCGCCAAAGCGCAGATTTCCACCCCCAGCCACAGCGCACGGCGGCCATGGGGCAGGGCCAGTTTGCCGAAGACAGCCTTGCTCACGCGCTTAGGCTTGGCCTGCGGCGCGTTTTTGCTGGATTTTTTTCGTAAGCCTTGCTTCGCCACCGCCCGCACCCTGTTTGCTGTCCGGGCGGCGATATTAACCGATGCCGCCGCCGACAGGAATGCGGGCGGCTTGCCAGCCCGGCAATCGCGCCCTCGCCTTGCCAGCAGCCCTCCTGACTTGCGCCGCCGCCAAAAATCATTGACCATGCGCCGATGCCAGACCCTCAAGCCACTGGCCAGCCATCATCGATTTAGAGGAAGCCATGACCGAAATCAAAAGCTTAAACCCCAGCCAAACGTGGATTGTGTTGTCCACCGAAAACGCCGCCGTGTTGCTGGACGTGCGCGACCGCATCGAATTCGCCTTCGTCGGCCACCCGACCGGCGCCATCAACATTCCATGGAAAATCGCCCCCGGCTGGGCGGCCAACCCTGAGTTTGTCAACGCGGTGCGCGAGGCTGTCCCCAGGCTGGACACGCCGCTGTTTGTGCTGTGCCGCAGCGGCCAGCGTTCGCTGGACGCCGCCCGGGCGCTGGCGGCGGCCGGCTACACGGATTTGACCAATGTCGAGGAAGGCTTCGAGGGGCCGCTGGACGAACACAAGCATCGCGGGACGCTGGGCGGCTGGCGGGCGCACCAGTTGCCTTGGGAGCAAAGCTGAAACGCGCTGAATCAGGCGTTGGCCCCTCGCCCTTGCAGGGGGAGAGGGTTCCCTCAAGGCAGCAGCGGCTTTTTAAGCCGGACTTAAGCTTGGCCCCACTAACGTTGCCCAGCCGCCAGCCGGACTGGCCGCATCTGCGCGGCGGGGGTTTTCTTCCCGAAACCCCCCACCCCCCCCCCCAAAAAAAA
>JBJSYU010000087.1:0-7866 GCA_046089945.1 Candidatus Methylumidiphilus sp. | reverse complement strand
CAGTTCGCCGAAGTTGTTGTCGGTGCTGTTGTCGCCCGCGTTCAGCACGATGCCGGTCAGCAGGTCGTCGGCGGCGCTGCCGCCTAGGCTGCCGATGGTGTCTTTGCCGTCGAGGTAGGTCGGCTGGGTCTCGGCGACGCCGTAGGCGCCGGGCAGCAGGCCGGTGAATTCGTAGTAGCCGTTGGCGTCGGTGACGGTGGTGACGGGGTTGCCGCTAACCAGCACCGGGTTGCCGCTGGCGTCGAGCAGGGTCAGGGTGACGCCCGCAATCGGCGCCTCGCCGCCGTCTTTCACGCCGTCGTTGCTGTCGTCTTCGTACACGTAGCCGGACAGCGTGGCGGGCTTCACTTCGCTGAAGTTGTTGAACTCGCTATCGACGCCCGCGCCGAGTTGAATATCGGCGAATTGGTCGTTGTTGACAACGCCGGGAACCACGGTGCCGGGGAAATCTTCGCTATCTAAATAGCCAGCCGGCGTGGTTTCAGTGACGGTGTAATTGCCCGGACGCAAACCGGTAAATTGGTAAAAACCATCTGCGTCAGTGGTTGCCGGAATATTGACGGGATTGCCCAAGTCATCAGTGCCAGTCAGTACGACCGAGGCACCGGAGATCGGAATTTCATTTTTGTCGGCGTCCACTTCAAAGACGTAGCCGGAAATGCTGGACGGCAGCAATTCGCCGAAGTTGTTTTCGACGCTGGCTTCGCCAGAGTTCAGCACGATGCCGGATATCACATCGTTGCCTGCCGTGCCGCTAGTGACGCCGTTTATGGTGCCTGCCGTATCTTTGCCATCGGCGTAGCCCGGTGTGGCACCTTCGGTCAGCGTATAGGTTCTGGCAGACAAACCAGAGAATTCATAATAGCCATACTCATTAGTAGTCTGGGTTTGGCTGACGGTGACACCCGATCCATTGACATAAGTGAGGGTGATCGTCGTGCCAGAAATCGGGGTTTCGCCGCTGTCAAACACGCCATCATTATCGGCATCGACATAGACAAAGCCACTGACCGAACCAATTTCATTGACGACAATTGTCACATTGTCCAAAAAGTCGCGGGTATCCACATGCGGTGTGGCGCTGACCAAGCTGACCGCGATAAAGTTCGGGCCGTTGCCGTTGCCGTCGATATCGGTGACATCGCTGTAGCCGTTGGGGTTGGTCTCCTTGACCACATAATCGCCGAAGGGCAGGCCCGTGAACAGATAATGGCCGGTGCCGTCAACGGTGGTGGTGATGGGGACGCCGTTGGAATCCAGCACCGGCGTCGTGCCGTCAGCCTTGTACAAGCCAATGACAGCACCGGCCAATGGAGTATCGCCCGCGCTGAATCCGCCGCTGTTGTCCGCATCTTTGAGAGCCGTGCCGCTGATGCTGCCATAAGGCAGAAAGCCGGCATCCAACGTATTGTTATATTGGCCCGGAGTCAAATTGACAATGCCTGTCAAGCCAGTGGCCGCATTAACATCGCTGTCCACATCGTCTGCCGCCGCATTGGCCGTGGTGAAGCTCGCGCCGGTCGGCTTGACAAACTCGACTTGGTAGTCGAATCCGGGTGCCAAACCTTTGAAAACATATTGGCCCAACGAGTCGGTTGTGGTCGTCGCCAATTGCTCATTGGCGTCTTTCGTGCCGCTGTTGTTCAAATCGCGCCATAGGTTGACGGTGATGCCTTGGATGCCGACTTCGCTATTGTCCTGCTGACCGTTGGCATTGGCGTCTTCCCATACGGTGTCGCCGAGTTTTGCGGCCAATACCGGCGTCAACAGAGGCTGGCGCGGATTGCCAAGCGCACTCAGCGGTGCCAAAATCAAGGCAATGTACTGGTTTGTGTCAGGGACAAAACTGCCATTAAGGGTTTCCCAACTGTTTGCTTGGGCGATGATGTCATTTGCACGGTCAGTCGAGTATGGCCCAAGGCTAGTGCCAATGGTGTCTCCCAACAGCGTCCAAATAGCATACTGTATGTCCCCGAAAGTATAATTTGCGCCCGTGCCTGAAAAAGTCTTTGACGTAAAATCTTGGTTGAGAATCCAGTTGATTTCATCAAGATTCGACTGAAAATTAGGGTTGCCAACGCCTGGCAGCACAGATCGAATGATGTCAAGTTCGTAGCTAGAATAGACGTTGGCGGTGTACGAGGTGTTCTGGAAGATTGCCGTCCCATTATCAGCGCACCATGAGTCGTACCAAGTGTTTATCGCAAAATTAGGGGTATTGGATGCGGTGACATAGAAATTTGCAAAACTGGGCGCACCATGCTCAGTTGCACCAGAGGCAGCAGTATTCGAGTGTGTAAAAGTGATCTGAGGGGTGGTCATGGCAGCTACTCCAAAAAATTACAGAATCCAGCAAGTAAAGTTCCTTGCATAGATAGGTTGCACTTCTACAGCAAGGGATTTGTTTGGTTTTACGCTTAAAGCTTTAAGCGCCATCAAGCAATTTTCTAGCCAACTTTGGCTTTACCAAGTCTCAACGCTAGGCTGATGGTTCAAAGATACTTAAGCTTGATATCGCGCTTAAAAAGCTACCGAGCCAATATTGGCTTGGTAGCCTCTCACGGGATGAGATTTAATTTTTTTTCCGGCGGGCGGCGGCAAAGAGCATGCCGACTGCGCCGATGGCGAACAGCGGCAACGTTTCGGGTTCGGGCAGTGGGCAAGCGGGGTTATCTGGATCGCAGCCTGGGCCGCCATCACCTGTCGTCCCAACCGGCCCAATGCCGCCTAAGCCTGCGGGAGGCTGCGGCGTGGCCAAGGAATTTGTGCAAACCGGTTGGTCAGGGTCGCAGGCCGGCGGGTCGCCGGCAAAAACAGGGGCCGCTGACAAAAGAAGTGCGGCAAAAAGAACAAGTTTGCGCATTGAAAACCTCAAGCAAAATGTACGTGGAATGAAACGGGCCTATCGAGTTTCGCCAGCTTCTGTTGCTGCGCAACCGACGACAGGCGTTACCTTGTACGCCTTGAAGCATTTTTCAGGCCAGAGCATTAACTCTCTGATTTAAACCGCATATCTGGGCTTTGCAGCATAAGCGGCAGCGCCATGCGTTCGATCCGTGCAGCGCCACGCATGGGTGCATTTTGGTTTTTTTTGCAAAATGCATTCGCAAAATGCAACTTATCCGCACAAGGCGACAGCCTAGTGGAGTTGGCTATGGCAGGGGCTTTGGCAGGAAATGGCGGCGAGCTGAAAAAGTTCGAGGCGGGAGGGGAGGGGGTTTGCGGAATGCTTAAGGCGCCTGCCGTGCAGACGATGGACTTGCTAAGCGCTGACGTTACGTGCTTCGAGTCAAACCGGCCGCAGTGAGCTTGTCGGACTATGAACGGCTTGACTCGCTTCAATACGTTGGGTTTTTCCGTTAATCCCTCGACAAGCTCAGGGCAAACGGAAAAATCCTTGATCCTCGCCTGAGTTGATACCCGGCTGCATAACCTCAGCCAGGAGGTTACTTCCCGCCGCCCTTGGCCAGCCAGCCGTTGGCCTCTTCCAGACTTTGCCTGGACAGGCTACCGGCCCACAGGCGCAGCGCGGCAAGGGAGCGGATGTAGTGGTAGCGGGCGCTGGCCTGCTCGAAGCGGGCGCGCAGCAGGTTTTTCTTGGACTCCAGCACCGCCACGATGGTGGACACGCCCAGTTCGTAGCTGCGCTGCTGGGCGTCGCGGGCTTTTTCGCGGGCCGCGACTTCGCGCCCGGTGGATTCGATGCGCGCCCGACCGGCCTGGGCGTCGAGGAACGCCGTGCGCGTCTCGCGTTCGATCTCGCGGGTTTTCTCCACCCGCTTTTCGATGGCGAGTTGATAGCGGGCGACGGCGTCGCGCACGCCGGCCTCGATGCCGCCGCCGGAATATATCGGCACGTTCAGTTGCAAGCCGACGGTGCCGACGGTGTAGCGCGGCAGTTGGCGGTTGTCGAAGCCGCCGTTGTCGGCGTAGGTTTCCGACAATTGCAGGGCCAACTGCGGCAAGTGCTGGGCGCGGGCGCTGGCGATGGTTTTCGAGGCGGCGTCTATCGCAAACTGGATCGCCTGCAAGTTGGGGTTTTTGCGCGTCGCCTCCAACACCCACTCGTCCGCCTGCCCCGGCACGGCGGGCAGTTCGTCCCTGGCCAGCGGCGCGACAGTCGGCACCGGCACGCCGGCCAGTTCGCGCAGCTTTTCCAAACCCACCAGCCGGGCGTTTTCGGCTTCGATCTCGCGGGTCAGCAAAGTTTGGTAAAAGGCTTCGATTTCCAGCAGGTCAGTGACCGGGGCCATTTGCAGTTCCTGCATGCGGCGGATGCGGCCCATGTCGCCTTCGGTCAGCGCCTTTTCGCCTTGGATGGCGGCAATCTCGTCGGTCGCCTCCAACACCAGAAAATAGCGTTCGACCAGATCGGCGGCGACCGCCATATGGGTCGCCTGCAATTCCAGTTCGGACTGGCGCACCGCCGATTCGGCCCCTTGCAGGCTTAGGTAGCTGGGCAGATCGAACAAGGCTTGGCGGGCTTGGACGATGCCGCGGGTGCCTTCGTAGCTCACCCGGTCAACGCTTTGCGCCTTGGTAGTGGTGGCCGGCACCACTTGCGCCAGATCGCTCCACGACAAGTTGCCGGTGGCTGATATCTGCGGCAACAGTCGGCTTAGGGCTTGGTCTTGCTGCGCCTTGGCGCGGTCGATCAAGTATTCGCTGGTTTTCAGCGTGGGGTTGGAGGCCAGCGCCTGGTCGTACAACTCGATCAAATCGGCGGCCCCGCCGGCGGTGGAAAAGCCCAGCGGCAGCGCAATCAGCAGGGCTTTGAGGCATTTGGGCATAGGGTTAGTCTTCGATGAACGAGCGGGCGAAGGTGTCGGTCAAGGGGCGGGTGATGTACTGCAACAAGGTGCGCGCCCCGGTGTTGATCAGCACCTCGGCCGGCATGCCGGGCACCAGATCCAGATGGTGCCGAGCCAGATCCTGCGCACCTTCCGCCGTCACTTCGACGCGGGCCAGATAATAGGACGGCTTGTCCGGCTTGCTTTCGTCCACCAGCTTGTCGGCGGACAGGCCAATCAGCCGACCTTCCATTTTCGGCGTCTCCCGCGACTTGAAGGCGCTGAAACGGACTTCCGCCGTCTGGCCGACCTTGACGCGGTCGATGTCCATCAGCGACACCTGCGCCTCGACAATCAGCTTGTCGTTTTGCGGGACGATGTCGAGGATGCGCCCGCCCGGCGCGATCACCGCGCCGATGGTATGCACGGCCAGCCCCAGCACCATGCCGGCGTCCGGCGCCTTGACCACGCAGCGCTTGACCGTCGCCTCCAAGGATTGGATGCGCTCGCGCGCCTCGGCGAGGCTGGCCTCGGCCTCGCTCATTTCCTTCGCCACTTCGCGCTGCAATTCCTTTTTCAACTGCAAGACCTTCAATTCGGTCTCGCTGATTTCCAGTTCGGTCGCGGCGATGGTGGACAGCAACTCGCCCTGCTGGCCCTCGTTTTGCGCCAAGTTACGCTCCAAGTCGCGGACTTTCTGTTTTTCGGTGAAGCCTTCCTTCAGCAGGTTTTGGAAATCGGCCAATTCGCTGCGGAATGAATCCACCAGCCGGTCGCGGCTGAGCTTTTGCGCCTTCAGGCCGGTGGCCTTGGCGCGCAACTGCTCAATCTGCCGCTGGTAGACGGCGATTTCACCCTCCTGCGCCTGCCGGCGCACGGCGAAGGTCTGGTTTTGCAGGCGGATAGCCTCGGCGACGCGGGGGTCGTCTTGATGCGCCAGCAAGTCGGCCGGGTAATGCACCTTGTCCATGCCGTCGCGCTGCGCGACCAGCCGCGCCTCGCGGGCGGAGGCGGCGTAATACTGCCCGCGCAGCACTTCCAACTGGGCGCGCCATTGCGTGTCGTCCAAGGTCGCCAGCACTTGGTCTTTCGCCACCGTGTCGCCGTCGCGCACTTGCAGGGTTTTGATGATACCGCCCTCCAAATGCTGGACGGTCTTGCGGTAGCCCTCGACCATGATCGTGCCGGGGGCCAGGGCGGCGCTGTCCAGTGGGGCCAGCGCGGCCCAGCCGCCGAACACGCCAAACACAATGGCGACGAATGCCAGTCCGAGCCTGCGGATCGGCCGGTCGTCGCTTCTGACCTGTGGCGCTTTTTGCTGCATGGTTGCTATTTAAGGTGGCGGCTAATATTTGAACATTCCGCCAGGGGCGGGCTTGGGCGCGGGCGGGGCGGCAGGCGGGGCGGCAGGCTTCGCCGTGGCCTGCGTCAACAGCGCCAAGCCTTCGTCCCTAGGCCCATAAAACGCCGCCTGCCCATCCAGCAGCAGCAGGATCTTGTCCACTTGGGCCAGGATGTTCGTGCGGTGGGCAACCACTATGACGCTGGCGCCGTTGCGCCTGAGGCTGGCCAAGGTGGCCAGCAACGCCGCCTCGCCTGCTTGGTCGAGGTTGGAGTTTGGCTCGTCGAGGATCACCACACGGGGGTTGCCATACACGGCGCGGGCGATGCCGACGCGCTGGCGCTGCCCAGTGGACAGCGCATGGCCGTTGCCGGCCAGCCGCGTGTCGTAGCCGTCGGGCAGATGCAAAATCATCTCATGGATGCCCGCCGCCTGCGCCGCCGCGACCACCTTGTCCGGGTCTACCACGCCGAAGCGGGCGATGTTCTCGCCGATGGTGCCGTCAAGCAGCTCCACGTCCTGCGGCATATAGCCGACATGCTCGCCCAACTGCGCCCGATCCCAATGGTGGATCTCGGCGCCGTCCAAGCGGACGCTGCCTTTCTCCGGCAGGTAAATCCCCAAAATCGCCCGCACCAGCGTCGATTTGCCGGCCGCGCTCGGCCCCAGCACGGCGACTTGCATGCCCGGCTCCAGCAGCATGCTGATGCCTTTTAATATCGGATGCTTCGCGCCCTTCGGCGTGACAACGACATTGTCCAGCCGAATCTCGCCCTTCGGCGTCGGCAAAGCCATCGGCGGCTCGCGGGCCGGCACCTCGGCCAGCAGCTTGTTCAAGCGGCCATAGGCTTGCCGCGCCCCTTGGAAGCCGCGCCAACTGGCAATCATCAAATCCAACGGCGCCAAGGCGCGGCCAAGCAGGATCGAGCCGGAAATCACCAGCCCCGGCGTGATTTCCTTGTGGATCGCCAAATACGCGCCCAAGCCCAGCACCAGCGACTGGATGGTCATGCGGAAGGTTTTCACCAGCGCGTTAATCAGCCCGCCCTTGGCGCTGGCCCTGGCCTGCAAAGCCAACACCGCCAGTTGCTTGTGCTGCCAGCGCCCGCGCATCCTCGGCAACATGCCCATCGCCTCGATGGCCTCGGCGTTGCGCAAATGGCTTTGCGTCATCTGGCTGGCTTCATTGGACTGCACATTGGCCTCTTTTAAGTCGGCCTGCGTGGACAGCTCGTTCCAAATCGCCAAGCCGACCAGCACCACCACCGATATCACCGCCGCCATGCCAAACCAGAAATGGAACAAGAACAGCAGCAGCACATAAATCGGCAGCCACGGCGCGTCGAAAAACGCGAACAAGCCATTGCCGGTCAAAAACTGCCGCAATTGCAACAAATCGCCTAGCGGCTGCGCGGTGGAAGTCTTGCCGCCGCTGGCCAAGGCCAGCGCAAACACCGAATCAAACACCCGCCCGCCGAGCATCTGATCCAGCCGTGTACTCGTGGTGATGAGGATTTGCGAGCGTATCCATTCCAGCCCGCCCATCACCAAAAACAGGAAAACGGTAATCAGCGTCAACATGAGCAGGGTCGATTCGCTGCTGCTCGACAACACACGGTCATACACCGCCAACATATAAAAGGACGGCACCAGCAACAGCAAATTGACGAACAGGCTGAAAAAGCCCGCGAACAAAAAAGACGACCGGCACGATTGCAGCGCCTTGCCCAACTC
>JBJSYU010000086.1:0-9850 GCA_046089945.1 Candidatus Methylumidiphilus sp. | reverse complement strand
GCTTTCCCGCGCCGGCGGCGGCGGCGGCTCCGCCGCAGCCGGCGCGGGCCGCGCCGCCTTGATATCGCCCCGCCAAGGCGGCGGCAAGGGCTGGAGCGCGGCCTGTTCCTCGGCCAGCCGGTCGAGGGGGCGGGCCTCCGTGGTGGCGTGGACGCGCGCGTTCGCCACCTCGCGCAGCCAGCGCAGCACCTCCCGGTTGGCGGTCGCCGCATCCACCGCGACGCCCGCCGGCTTGAACCGGCTGGCGAGCGGGACGTAAAACGAGCGGCGCAGGTAGCCGTTGAAGCGCTCCACCTTGCCTTTCGTCCGCGCCCGGTACGGCCTGCACAGCCGGATGGCGAAGCCGCAATGCCGCGAATAATCCAAGAAGCCCGCGTGGTGGCGGTGCTCGCCCGGCGCGTAGGCGTCGCGCTCCAGCACGACGGTCTTCATGTTGTCGTACAGCAGTTGCCGGCAGACGCCGCCCAGCGCCTCGAAGCACTGGCGGTGGCAGTCGATCAGCGTCTCCACGCGCATGTCCGTGGCGAACACCACGTGGCTGGCGCGGCTGTAGCCCAGCGTCGCGCAGAACGCGTACAGCGGGTCGCCCCCCTTGCGGAACTCCACCCAGTCGATCTGCATCTGCTCGCCCGGCGCCGTCTCGAAGCGCGCCAAAGGCTCCGCCGACACGGCCGGCCGCAGCGTGCGCAGGAAGGCCCGCAACGGGCTCAGCCCGCCCGCGTACCGTTGCGCCGCGATCTCCCGGTGCAGCACCGTCGCCGGTATCCAAGCCGGCTGCGCCGCCGCCGCCCGCTCGCGCAGATAGGCCTCGAAAGGCGACAGCTTGCTCGCCCGCCGGACCCGCCGCACATAGCGCGGCCACTCCCCGGCCGCCAGATGCCGCCGCACCGTGTTCACCGCGCACCCCACCTCCGCCGCAATCTTGCGCAGGCTGAAGCCGTGTTTCCGCAACACTTCAATTTCCACAAACACCTCGTCGCCAATCATCGCCGCCCTCAAAAAAGCGGCTATCGTTTCAACTCGGTGTGTCAATTTTCAACCGCTGCGGTGTATCAATTTATATCCGCTGCTGACATATGGGTAGCCATCATGAACAACCTCAGCGGAATTCATAGCGGTCAATCAAAGCTTAACCTGATTTAGCAAGATTGTTCAGCCAATACCGAAAAAATCTCCGCCATTCCGGCCGGGAGCCGTAATCTTGCGTCCAGGTATGGCAAACTAGCTGGTGTCCACACAACAAGATTCAGCGACAGCCGTCTTTTCTAGTCGGCTGAAGCATCTTGCCAATCAGGAAGCTTAATTGATTGACTTGCCGTACAGGTGCCACCAAGTATGCCAACTCGACCGGCGGTGAAATGCCTGATTGGCAAGAGGGTTCGGCCGATGCTGAAAAAATCGCCACCATTGCGGCAGGACGCCAGAATCCAACGTCCAAGGATGGCAAACTGGCCAGTTTCCACACCACAAGATTCAGAAAATGCCATCGCATTTGGTTGGTTAAAACATCCCGCTAATCAGGAAACGGAGTCGCTAAATGCGATTCGATGGCCTGGTTTATCACCCGGCCAAAAGGCTGCAATGTCTGCATTGGCAAAAGTCCGGTCTGGCGACCACGCGAAACCATATAGAATATTTTTTGTGTGTAGACACTTAGTTCGCCGTCCGGGGGCGCTGGATTCAGGCTCCTGGCTGGAATGACGGAAATTTTTTCGGCATTGGCTGAACCATCTTGCCAATCAAATTATACTTGCGACCGCTGCAAATTGAACTTTTTAGATTTCTTCACCCCAACCTTCTCTCCCGCAGGGAAAGGGCGCTTAGATGTTCAGTTTATGCCGGTATCAAGTATATAATCGGCCACTGTTTCCGCACTACACCCCGCTAATCCCATGGATAAAACCCCGCCGATCATCGAATTCGACGCCATCACCAAAGCCTACGGCGGCCTGCCGGTGTTGGACGGCTTCAGTCTGGCTATCCGCGAGGGCGAATTTTTGACCCTGCTCGGCCCTTCCGGCTGCGGCAAGACCACGCTGCTGCGCCTGTTGGCCGGCTTTGAGGCGCCCGACCGGGGGGAAATCCGCATCGACGGGCAGTGCGTCAACGCGCTGCCGCCGGAGCGCCGGCCGGTCAATACGGTGTTCCAAAGCTATGCGCTGTTCCCGCACCTGAGCGTGGCCGACAACGTCGGCTTTGGCCTGCGCATGAAAAACGCCGCCCCCGCCGCGATCCGCGCACAGGTGGACGCGGCGCTGGCGGCGGTGCGGCTGGACGGCTGCGGCGGGCGGCTGCCCCGGCAGTTGTCCGGCGGGCAGCAGCAGCGCGTGGCCTTGGCGCGGGCCTTGGTCAACCGGCCGCGCGCGCTGTTGCTGGACGAACCCTTGAGCGCGTTGGATCTGGCGCTGCGCTGCGCCATGCAGGTGGAGTTGAAAGCCTTGCAGCGGCAGTTGGGCATCGCCTTCGTGTTTGTCACCCACGACCAGGAGGAGGCGCTGTCGCTGTCCGACCGCGTGGTGGTGCTGCGCGGCGGCGTGGTCGAGCAGATCGGCGGGCCGGAGGCGATTTACCAGCGGCCGGCCAGCCGATTTGTCGCGGAATTCGTCGGCGAGGGCAATGCGCTGGACGCTGTGCTGTCGGCGCGCTTGGATGGGGTGTCGGCGTTTGCCGTGGTAGAGGGGGTGGCCTGCACGGTGCGCGGCGCCGCCGGCATCGCGCCCGGCGCGGCGTTCGCGCTGCTGCTGCGGCCGGAAGACTTGCTTTTGGTCGAGTCCACCGCGCCGGAGGCGCGGCTGCAAGGCACCGTCGCGGAGACGGTCTACAAGGGCATGACGGTGGACACCGTGGTCGAACTGGACAACGGCAAGCGCCTGCGCGCGTGTGCCGTGTTTGGCGCGGGGCAGCCGTTTCGCCCCGGCCAGCGCGTGGGGCTGGCGTGGGCGGCGGGACGGGAGCGGGTGTTGCGGTGAGGGTGCTTGATGCTTTACGGCCCCGCCAGCGGTCGGTTTTCCGCGCTCCACGCCTTGATGCCTTTTTCCAGATGGTAGACTTTGGCGTAGCCGGCCTCCTCGGCCAGCATTTTGCCGACGATTTGTGTACGGTTGCCGGAGCGGCACACCAAGACCAGCGGCTGATCGGGCGATTTCAGCAGGGGCTTGAGTTGCCGCAGCCACGCCGCTTTGTCGTAGCCGCCGGTGGCGTCGAAATAGGTCAGCCCGTGGCTACCGGGAATCAGGCCGGTTTTCCGCCATTCCTCCGGCGTGCGCACGTCCACCACCAAGGCGCCCTGCGCCTGCATCGCTTGCAGTTCGTCCGGGCTAAGGCCCACCAGGGTTCCGGCCTGGGCCAGGCCGGACAGCAGCATCAACAGGGCAAACAATTGGCTTTTCATCGTGGGTCTCCTCAATAAAGTGGGATGGTCAGGCCAGCATTATACGGCTTACAATCGCCGCGACCTTGGGCCGTATGCACCGTACAATAGCGCCTGTCCTTTGGCGGCCGGCATCCCGGCCAAGCTTTTTCCTCTGACACCGAATGTTTGCAAGCCCATGACCGCTGCGCCGACCCTTCCCGCCTCCGCCCCGCCCATCGAACCCGGCCCGTTCCGTCCGCCGGAACTGGTGGAAATCGTCGGCGCGGCCGGCGGGCCGCGCCTGGATGTGCGCTACGCCACGGCGGACAATTTCATTGGCCGGGCGGTTTATCCGCAGGCGCGGGTGTTCCTGCAACGGCCGGCGGCGGACGCCTTGCTGCGCGCCCATGCCCGGCTGGCGGATTTGCGGCTGGGGCTGCTGGTTTTCGACGGCTACCGGCCGTGGCGGGTCACGAAGCTGTTTTGGGACGCGGTCAGCGGCGAAAAGCGGCTGTTTGTCGCCGACCCGGCGCAAGGCTCGCGCCACAACCGCGGCTGCACGGTGGACTTGAGCCTATACCATCTGGATTCCGGGCTGGAGGCGGCGATGCCTAGCGCGTTCGACGAGATGAACGAAAAAGCCTATCCGGACTATATGGGCGGCGCGGAGGCGGCGCGGACATTGCGCGATTTTCTGCGGCAGGCGATGGAGGCGGAGGGCTTTAGCGTCCACCCTAGGGAATGGTGGCATTTCGATTACCGGGACTGGGCGGAATATGCCATCCTCGATTGGGAATTTGCCGATATCCCTGCCCCGTTGTTACCGTAATCGCCAACATATGCGGAAGGCCAATCCGATTAACCATTTTTCAAGATTTAAGGGTATCATGTATTTAAAGCGATTTACTCCCAATTTGCACAAGTGGGCGGTTGTCGCCCTCTATGTGGCGCTATTGCTGGTTTATTACCGGATTTTTAATGTTTTTTTTCCGAACCGGCTGGGCCTGCTCGGACATGATTATTCGGCAGTGATGACATGGGTTTTGGACGGCTATTTCTGGCTGCGGAACAATCCTATCTATGAGGTTCCTTGGTTTAGCCCCTCGTTTTGCGGAGGGCAGCCTTTTTTTGCCAATGCCGGCGGATTTTTTTACTCAGCGCCGACGCTGCTGTCGATTTTCTTTGATCCGCTCGAAAGTGTCCGCATCAGTTTTATGCTGTTTGCCGCCATCGGCGCATGGGGCATGCACCGGCTGTTGCGCGATGTGTTCGGCGCCAGCGTGGCGGCGGCCTTGGTGGGCGGAGCGCTGTTTTTGTTCAACGGCTTTTACGCCCACCGGGTGATTGTCGGCCATGCGACTTATGAGGGATTTATGTTGTTGCCTTGGATTGCTTGGGCTTTGCTGTTCGCCAGCGTTCCGGCGGAGAGCCGCCGCCTGCGTTGGCTGGAGCATTGCCAGTGCGTGGCGCTGGCCGGGCTTATGGTTTCCTATTGGGTTTTTTCGGGCTTCGTAAGCTTGGTGGTGCCTGCCGGCATGGCGGTTTTGGCCGTGGCCGCGCTGAGCTTGGCCCAAGATGGCCGCTGGCGCCTGTTCTTGGGCCGCTCCGCAGCCGGCTTTGCCGTCGCAGTGGCGCTGGCCGCCTCGGCGCTGCTGGCCGGCCAAGCGTTTATGAGCCATTTTCCGCGCAGCGATTATTTGCTGCCGGGAATATCAAGCGCCACAAGCGCGGTGGCTATACTGTTCGATGCGCTGTTTCTGTCGCCCTATGATATCGAAGATATTGTCAGGCCAGTGCTTGCCAATGTGCAGTGGGGGTTGAGTCGGCATGAGTGGGAGTACGGCATGACCGTAGTTCCGCTGTTGCTGATTGTTTTGTCTTGGGCTTTAAGGGCGTTCAACTGGCGGACAGCAAAGGTGTCTGTGGCTTTGGACGCCAGGCGCTTGGCGGCGCTGGTGGTTTTAGCTGTAATCTTAGCCATCCCGCTGGTGGTGAATTTGTATTCTCCCGGCTGGAATGCTTTCCTGAAGCAATTGCCCGTGCTGAAAAGCAGTAGCGCCTTAATCCGCTGGTGGTTAATTTATATCCCGGTGACGATTGTCTATGCCGCGTTGGCGGTTGACAGGACAGGCTGGACGGATCGCTATAAAAGTGGATTGGCCCTGCTGTCGATAGTAGGCATCATATGCCTGAACGCCATCCACGACAGGTCATTTTACCATCGGCAAACTTATGATCCATCGGTCACAGTAAATAGTTATGCTGCCACCAAGCGTGGGGAGTTCACACCGGAAATTGATGGCATTGCCGCCACGCTGAATTCTCAGGGAAGGATTATGGCGCCGCCCGAGCGCAACGATGTGATGGTCAACGGGAAATCCCAGCTTGCCTGCTATAACCCCAGCTTTGGCTACCGCTTGGAGCATTTGCCCTTGAAAACCTTGCACCCCGGCAGCATCTATGAGGAGCGGGACGGTCGATTGAACCTGAAAAACCCCGCCTGCTATGTGTTCCCTGAAGAAAACCACTGCGAGCCGGGCGACCATTTTTTGACTAGCCAGCTTGCCGAAGCCCAGGCGTTCGCCCACTACAAGCCTTTCCCTTTCGAAATATCGACCCGCCAGCGCGTGGCCAACTGGGTGTCCACCGTCGCGGTGATTGTGGTTCCGTGCCTGCTGCTGTTCGCGGCGGTTAGCCTGATCCGCGAACGGCGGCGGGGCGGCGTCTGACCGCTTTGGCCCTTTCAGCTTAGGCGCTGGCGCAGCGGGCTTTTGCGCGGGAAGTGCGCCTTGAGGAATTCCATCTGGTCGCTGAGGACGCGGCGGCCTTGCAGGTAGACGTACTCGGCGTGGGTCGGCGTGAACGGGATGGCCAGCAGTTGGATGCCGGCCTGCTCCGGCGTCCGCCCGGCCTTGTGGTTGTTGCAGCGCTTGCAGGCGGTGACGACATTGTTCCAGGCGTCCTTGCCCTTTTGGCTCAAGGGCGTGATGTGGTCGCGGGACAGGGCGCTGGCGTGGAAGTGCTGGCCGCAGTACAGGCAGTGGTGGTTGTCGCGGCGGAACAGCGCCGGGTTGCTCAACGGCGGCACATAGTCATGCTGCGCCTTGAGGACTCCGCCGTGGCTGCGGGTGGCGAGGATGGAGTTAATTTCGATCAGGCTGCGCAGGCCGGTCTTGGCGCTGAGTCCGCCGTGCAGCGTGAACAGCGTCGAGCCGCAGGTGTAGGCCACCTGGCCGAGATAGTAGAGCTTGGCGGCCTCTTGGTAGCCGATCCACTCCAGCGGCATGCCCGCCGCGTCGGTGCGCAGCACCTGTAAACGATCAATCTCCATTGTTCCTCCTCTAGTATGGGCGCGTGGTCGCGTCAGGGGTTAGTCAAGGTTGTTTCACGGTGGTTTTGTCAATTGAGTTATGCACAGTGTATAGAATTTGCCCGCTTAGGGGAAACTCCGCCGTGCTTTTACCCATTTGTGCGCGGCATGTGATTTTAAGTCCATGATAAAAGTGAAATTAAAGTTTTTTGAAAAGTTTGTGCGTTGTATATGCGAGAGTTTTGGCGCACCGTTTCCGGGCTGGCCCGGCCTTATGTCCACACGGTTATCCACAGCCTTTGTGGATAAGCCGCCTAGGCTCAGGCAGCTTTCCGCAACTATTTGATTATGATAGCGGCGCTTGACGGTTTGTTGACAGAAGAGAGTGCGCCGACGCCTGTGGGGCCGGTGCTGAAAGTCGCCGTCCTCAGCCCGTTGCGGCAATGCTTCGACTACCAGCCGCCGGAAGGCGTCGATCCGGCCGGGCTGCGGGCGGGCATCCGCGTCCAGGTGCCGTTCGGGCCGCAGACCTTGGTCGGCTTCCTGCTCGGCATCGGCCCCACCAGCCTGGACAGCAGCCAGCTCAAACCCGCCTTAGACCTGTTGGACAGCAGCCCGTTGTTGTCCGCTGAAGATTGCGCGGTGCTGTCTTGGGCCAGCCGCTATTACCACCATCCCATCGGCGAAGTCTACGCCGCCGCCTTCCCCACGCTGTTGCGCCAAGGCCAGCCCGCCGAGCCGGAGCGCCGCCTGTGCCTGACCGGGGCAGGGGCGGGCGTGGCCTTGGCATCGAAGCCAAAGCCGAAATTGTCGGCCCAGCAGGCGCGGCTGTTGGCGGCCTTGCAAGAACGCGGCGGCATCGCCTTCCATGAATTGGACGGCTTGGGCCGGGCGTGGCGGCGCACCGCGCAAGCCTTGATCGACAAGGGCTGGGCCTGCGAGCGCGAGACCGAAATAAGGATGCCGACGCACCAGCCCTGCGCCGTGTCGCCGCACATCCTCAACGCCGCGCAGCAGGCGGCGCTGGACGCGGTGTTGGCGGCGCTGGGCGGCTACCGGGCATTTTTGCTGGAAGGCGTCACCGGCAGCGGCAAGACCGAGGTGTATTTGCGCCTAGTCGAAGAAGTCTTGGCGCAAGGCCGGCAGGCGATGGTGCTGGTGCCGGAAATCAACCTGACACCGCAGTTGGAAGCGCGTTTCCGCGCCCGTTTCAGCGCACCCCTGGTGGTGTTCCATTCCAGCCTCAGCGACGCCGAGCGCTGCCGCGCCTGGCTGGCGATGCGCCACGGCACGGCGTCCATCCTGCTGGGCACGCGCTCGGCGGTGTTCACGCCGCTGGCGCGGCCGGGGCTGATTATCTTGGACGAGGAGCACGACACCTCATTCAAGCAGCAAGACGGCTTCCGCTTTTCCGCCCGCGACGTGGCGGTGGTGCGCGCCCGGCAGTTGCATGTGCCGATATTGATGGGTTCGGCGACGCCGTCGTTGGAAAGCCTGCACAATGTCCAGCGCGGCCGCTATGCCCGCCTCGCCCTGCCGGAGCGCACCGGGCTTGCCAAGCCGCCGCGCTTCGGCCTGATCGACATCCGCAACCAGCGCCTCAACGAAGGGCTGTCGCCGACCTTGCAGGGCCAAATCGCCGCCGCCTTGGCGCGCGGCGAGCAAGCCTTGCTGTTTTTGAACCGGCGCGGCTTCGCGCCGACGGTGATTTGCCACGCCTGCGGCTGGGTCGCCGAATGCCCGCGCTGCGACGCCCGGCTGGTGCTGCATGCCGGCGAACGGCACTGGCGCTGCCACCATTGCGGGTTTGAACAAGCCGCGCTGCGCGACTGCCCGAAATGCCGCACCGCCGACCTGCGCCCGCTGGGCCTAGGCACCGAGCGCGTCGAGCAGGCTTTGGCGAAGTTGTTCCCGAAGGCGCGCACCTTGCGCATCGACCGCGACAGCACCCGGCTGAAAGGCAGCTTGGACGGCATGCTGGATCTGATCCACGCCGGGCAGGTGGACATTTTGCTCGGCACACAGATGTTGGCGAAGGGCCACCATTTTCCGAATGTGACCTTGGTGGGGATTTTGGACGTTGACGGCGGCTTGTTCAGCCTGGACTACCGCGCCAGCGAGCGCATCGCGCAGACCATTTTGCAAGTGGCCGGCCGCGCCGGCCGCGAGGAGCGCCCCGGCCTCGTCCTGCTGCAAACCCGCCAGCCCGACCATCCGCTGCTGCGCACCTTGATCCGCGAGGGCTACGGCGCCTTTGCCGAAGCCGCGCTGGCCGAGCGCCGCGAAGCGGAACTGCCGCCCTACACCCATCAAGCCTTGTGGCGGGCCGAGGCGCCTGACGAGGCCAAGCCGGCGCGGCTGTTGGCGCGGCTTGGCGAACTCGCCGCCGCGCACACGGAGGTGCTGGCGCTAGGCCCGGCGCCGGCGCCGCTGCCGCGCATGGACGGGCGCTGGCGCAGCCAACTGCTGTTACAGGCCGCCGAGCGCAAGCCCTTGCATGCGACAGTGGAGCATCTGGCGCGGCTGCTGCCGAAGCTGCCGGAAGCGCGCGGGGTGCGCTGGTCGGTGGACATTGACCCGGTGGATTTGTATTGAGCCTATGGGCCAAGCTTGCGCCCGGCCCGGAAATCGCTGATTTTTAAGTCCCCTTGCCCCGCAGGGAGAGGGGCATGGGAGTGCAAGATTTATCTTGCAAGTATTTTCAAAGGCTTGCGCTTGTGCCAAGATAAATCTTGCAAAACCCAGAGGACACCCGACCATGCTGATTCCGCACCGCGAACTGAGCGCCGACGCCCTGCTCGGCATCATCGAAGATTTCGTCACCCGCGACGGCACCGACTATGGCGAGGCGGAAACCCCGCTGGCGACGAAAGTCGCGCAAGTCCGCAGGCAACTGGACAGCGGGCAGTGTTTCATCGTCTACGACCCGGATTTGGCGTCGGTCGCCATAGTGCCTAAGGAACAGATGTTGCCCAGCGCATTGGGCGCGGACTAGGCGCCCTGCCGCCCGCCGCAACCCGTCCCAATCCACCCGCAAACCCTAACAATAACCTGAGTTCGGGATAAGAAAGTTCGGGGCGGACGCCTGCCTTTTCGCGTAAGATTTTGTTTCCACAAACAAATCAACACTTGAACAGGAGGCGTCCATGGACAACTTGACCGAACTTTTTTGCCTGGTTGACGATTTT
>JBJSYU010000085.1:0-4099 GCA_046089945.1 Candidatus Methylumidiphilus sp. | reverse complement strand
AGCAAGCTTTGGACTCCAAGGCAAAGCCGCCGGCTGGCTTAAGTCAATGGCTTTGAGGCCGGGCATAGGCATTAGGCATCAAGGCTTGGCACTCATCAAAAATTCGCTTAAACCGCAAGGTCTTTGGTACTATTCACACACCCAATTCCCATGCGCTCCAAACTTGAGGGACGACACTATGCCTAAACCAAACTTCCCGCCGATGCTTGCAGGCCGCATCGCGCTGATTCTCCTTGGCCTGATGACTGCGGGGCCAGCCCGCTCGGACACTGCGCCACCGGCGCCGGTCGCGGGCGGTTTGTTTTACCAATGGTATCAAGGCGCTTGGGACAAGCTGCCGGATTTTGACAAGGAGACCCCGGCCGGCTTTGGCGTCGCCGCCGCGCTTGATTTGGCGGCGATTCCGGCAACGCAGGATTTCGCGGTGCGCTATGAGGGCTATATCGATATCGCCACGGCCGGCGAGTACAACTTTTACACGACCTCCGACGACGGCAGCGCCTTGTTTGTGGCCGGTCAAATCGTCGTCAACAACGACGGGCTGCACGGGGTGCAAACGCGCTGGGGCAGCGTGGTGCTGGCGCCGGGGCGGTATCCGTTCCGCGTGGCGTTTTTCCAGCGCGGCGGCGGGCAGGTGTTGGCGGTGGGCTACCGCAACCCGGCCGGCGTGACCTCGGCGATTCCGGTCGCCGACTTGTCTTTCGACCCGGCCCGCCTGCCCGCCCCGCGTGAACCAGACGCCCCGGCCGGCGGGCTGTACGCCGGGCTGGCGTATGAATATTACGAGGGCGACTGGTCGCAATTGCCGGCCTTCGACACGCTGACGCCGGTATTGCGCGGCACCGCGCCGGGCTTCGATCTGGCCGACCGTTTGCGCAACGATATTTATGCGTTCCGCCATCAGGGCTATATCGTCGCGCCGCGAGACGGTCTGTATACCTTTTATACCAATTCCGACGACGGCAGCGCCTTGTACATCGGCAACCAGAAAGTCGTGGACAATGACGGCTTGCACGGCATGCGCGAGCGCAGCGGGTCGATTTTACTGAAAGCGGGCTTGCACCGCATCACCACCGGCTTTTTCGAGAAATGGGGCAATGATGATTTGATCGTGCAATGGGCCGGGCCGGGTTTCACCAAATCGGCAATTCCGCCTACGGCGCTGCTGCACACGCTGGACATGCTGCCACCGTTGAAACAGCCAGACACGCCGGCCGGGGCGCTGCTGCCGCAACTGGCTTACCGCTATTACGAGGGCGATTGGTCGGCGTTGCCGGACTTTGCCAGTTTGGCGCCGAAGGCATTAGGCACGACGAAGAGCTTTGACCTCAGCGCCAGCCCTAGCAGTTCGCGCTTTGGGCTGAGCTTGACCGGCTATATCCGTGTGCCGACCGACGGCGTTTACCGTTTTTACACCACATCGGACGACGGCAGTCGTTTGTGGATAGGCGACAAAGCCGTTGTGGACAACGACGGCCCGCATGCGCCGAAGCGGGCGTTTGGCAGCATCGCGCTGGCGGCGGGCGTCCATGCCATCCGGCTGGATTATTTCCAAGGCTGGGGCGGGCAGCAGTTGAGCGTGGAATACCGGACGCCGGACGGCCAAACCCAAATCATCCCGGCGGCGGCGCTGTTCCACACCGCCGCGCAATTGCCGCCGTTGGCGGACGCGGTGGCGGCGCCGGCCGATTTGCGCGACGGGCTGGCCTACACCTACGCCGAAGGCTATTTCAACACGACCGCCGCGCTGCAAGCGGCGACGGCGCGTTCGCATGGCCAGGTGGGCAGCTTCACGCTAGACCCGCGCAGCCGCAACGACGGCTTCGGCTTGGTCTATGACGGCTACGTCGATGTGCCGGAGGATGGTTTTTATCGGTTCTCCACCGAATCCGACGACGGCAGTCGGCTGTGGATCGACGGCGGCTTGGTCGTGGACAACGACGGGCTGCACGGCACTAAGGCCGCTTACGGCAGCGTCGGCCTGAAAGCCGGGCTGCACTTGATCCGCGTGGCGTTCTTTGAGTCCGGCGGCAATGAGGTGCTGCGCGTCGGCTATCAAACGCCTAGCGGCGTGTCCGCCGAAATTCCCGCAAGCGTGTTGCACCACAGCCCGGCGCAATTGCCGGCGCTGTTGGCGTCCGCCGCGCCGCCTGCCTCGGCGAAGCCGGGCTTAGCCTACCGCTACTACGAAGGCGTTTGGGACAAGCTGCCGGATTTCGCCGCGCTGACGCCGGTCGGCTTGGGCGCGGTCGGCAACTTCAAACTGGAAACCGCCGCGTTGCCCGACACTTACGGCTTCCGCTTCGATGGCTACATGCAAATCCCGGCGGATGGCTTTTACGACTTTTACACCAACTCCGACGACGGCAGCCGGCTGTGGATCGACGATGTGCTGGTGGTGGACAACGACGGCTTGCACGGCGCCCGCGACGCGCTCGGCAACATCGGCCTAAGCGCCGGCTGGCACCGCATCCGCGTCGGCTTCTTCGAGCGTTACGGTGCGGATAGCTTGGCGGTGTCGTGGAAAACCCCAGGCGGTGTCCGCAGCGCGATTCCTGACGCGGCGCTGGCGTTTGACCCTGCTGGCATGCCGACGCTGGCAGCGCCGACCGCCGCCCGCGAAACCTTAATCAGCGGCGTGCAGTATGCCTATTACGAATGGGGGCAGAACCAACCGGCGTGGACGGTGTTGCCGAATTTCGCCAGCCTGACGCCGGTCATCAGCGGCACGGCGGCGGATTTCAACCTCAGCGCGCGCCTGCGCAATGACCGCTTCGCGTTCCATTTCAACGGCTACATCGACATCCCGGAATATGGGTTTTACACCTTCTTCACCACGTCGGACGACGGCAGTCGGCTGTACATCGACAACCAACTGGTGGTGGACAATGACGGCTTGCATCCGCAGCGCGAGCGTTCCGGCCGCATCGGCTTGGAGCGCGGCCGCCATGCCATCAGCGTGGATTTCTTTGAATGGGGTGGCGACGAAGTCTTGGGCGTGTCGTATGCCGGGCCGCATTTTGCCAAGCTGCCGGTCAGCCCTTCGGTGCTGTTCCGCCTCGACCCGGCGCGCAACGGCGACGCCGGCAACCCCGGCGCGCCGCAAGGCCCGACGCCGCCGAGCGCGAACCTGCCGCCGACGCCGGCGCTGGATCGCATCAGCACCGGCATCGGCGCCGGCCAAGGCGTGGTGGTGGATGTCGTCGCCAACGACCGCGACCCGGACGGCGATATACCGCTGTTGCTGGGGGCGAAGCTGGCGGCCGGTCAGGGCGCGGCGCTGGTGGATCGGGCCAGCGGCAAGCTGGTGTATTACCCGGCTTTAGGTTTTGTCGGCGAAGACCGGCTAATTTACACGCTGGGCGACCGCCGGGGCGGCGTCGCCGACGGCGAACTGCGGGCGCAGGTGGGCAGCGGCGCGACTGTGCGGATGAGTGCATCCGAGGCGGCGCGGCTGTTGACCCAAGCCAGCTTCGGGCCGACCAAGGCCAGCCTCGCGGAAGTCATGCAGAAAGGCGCGGCCACCTGGATCGACGAACAATTGGCGCTGCCGCCGAGCTTCCACGCCGAGGCGCTGGCGGCGATGCGCCGCAGCGGCGAAACGCCGAGTGTGCGCGAACTGCGAGTGCGGGCGTGGCTGGATCGGGCGGTCAACGCCCCGGATCAGTTGCGCCAGCGCGTCGCCTTCGCGCTGTCGGAAATCTTGGTGGTGTCGGACTTGGGCAACGCGCTAGGCACCGATTTAGGCGAACCCGGCGCCGCCGACTATTACGATCTGTTGGTGCGCAACGCCTTCGGCAACTACCGGCCGCTGCTGGGCGAAGTGACCTTGCACCCGGCCATGGGCTTGTTCCTAAACATGGCCGGCAATAAAAAAGCCGACCCGGTGTCAGGCACCGTCGCCGATGAAAACTACGCCCGCGAAATCATGCAGTTGTTCACGGTCGGGCTGTGGAAGTTGGCTCCGGACGGCCAGCACCTCTTGGATGCCAGCGGCCAGCCGATGGCGACTTACAGCGGCGCGGACGTGATGGAACTGGCGAAAGTGTTCACCGGCTGGAACTACGCCCCGGCCTTCGGCAGCGAGCGCTACCGCCAG
>JBJSYU010000084.1:0-6142 GCA_046089945.1 Candidatus Methylumidiphilus sp. | reverse complement strand
CGAGCATCGCAAGTTCTGTTCTCCCCACCTTGCTATTGATCTTGGGCGGCACCCTCTCGTATTTTTGCGGCTGTGGCGCCAGGGTGGGATGGAAGGAGCACTCTGCCAGCTTGGCTTGCTCTGCCGCCAGACGCGCCGCCGCTTCCGGCCACAACGCGAAAAACAGCCGTTGTTTAGTCGCCATACAGATCCAAAATCCCCCGCAACGCCGCCGCCACCGCCAATCCGCGCACCGTCCGGCGGTCGCCGTCGAACTGGGCTCGGTGTGTCACGCACTCGCCGCCGCGCCGCTGCCACGCCATCCAAACCGTGCCGACCGGCTTGCCCGGCACGGCGCCGGTCGGCCCGGCAATGCCGCTGAGGGCGACGGCGCAATCGGCGTGGCTATGGCGCAACGCGCCGGCCGCCATCGCCCGCACCGTCTCCGCGCTGACCGCGCCGTGCGCCGCCAGCACCGCCGCCGGCACATCGAGCAATTCCTGTTTGGCGGCGTTGGTGTAAGTCACAAAGCCCCGGTCGAACCAGGCCGAACTGCCGGCCACCTCCGTCACGGCCTGGCTGACCCAGCCGCCGGTGCAGGATTCCGCCGTGGCCAAGACTTGGCCAAGTGCGCCTAGACGAGCGCCGAGTTGTGCGGCAAGCGCCGCGATGTGTTGGTCTGGCATGGGGCTATTGCGCTCGGTCAAAAATACAGGCGGGCATTATGCCACGCCCAGCAAACGCGCAGTAATGCCATCCAAACCCTGGCCATCGACAAAGCTGCGCCGGTAAATCTCCAGTTCCGCATAACTCAAATCCAAAATGCCCTGCCGTTGCAATTGCGCGAGTTGGCGGCGCTCGCGCCAAGACAGCGTGCCGTCGAGCAGAAACCCCAGCACAATCACCAAATGGCAGACATGGGCGACCGCTGGCCGCGCCTGCCGCAGCTTGTCCAGATAATCCGCTGGCAGAGGGTGGATATCCTCGGCGACGATGCCAAAATGGTTGATGATGGCCTTGGTCAAATAGTAATGGTTGGCGTGGAAATCGCGTTTGTTCACCGCGATATACTGCAAGGTATCATAAATCAAGCCCGCTTCCCAGTGCGTCGTGGCCAAGTTCGGCAATTGTTGGTGGATGATTTCTATCGAGGTTTGCCCCATCACAATAATGCGGGCGTTGCGCAGTATCGCGTGGGTGGTGTACATGTTAATCAGCATGTACAGCGGCATGCCGGAAAAGTCCAGATACACCCGCATCATCTCGCGGCCAAACACATTCACCAATACGGCGCGGATAATCACGCTGCCGATCAAACCTTTCAGCCGGTTGAAGGCGAGATAGGCAAACAGCAGCCAGGGATGCATGCGTTCAAACGGGTCGATGCCGAATTCGCGCAGTTCCGAATACCGGCTTTCCAGCGCGATGCGGATCAAGTCTTGTGTGCGCCCGGCGTGGTTGCGGCGGACATAGCCGGTCGCCACGGCGATGCCATGCACGGCGGCCAAGTTCAGCAACAGCAGCACGAACAATTCCACGACCGTCACCAGCAGCATCCAGATATCCCGCGTCCAGTGGATGGAACCGGTCAGCACATGCACGAACGGCCCGCCCAGCGTCAACGGCGAGCCTTCAAAAAAGTCGGGGAATTCATAGATTGGCAGGAAAATGACCAGATAGGCGGCAAGCTCAATCAGCGCGGCCGCCGCCAAAGCCCAGCGCTCGGTCTGCCGGATCAGCCGCAGCTCCTCCGGGTTCAGCAAATGCAAATCCTCGTCGGCCGCTAAGGCGCGAATCGGCAAGGCATTGAAAAAATGATGGTAAAAGCGCTCCATGGGGACGGCCTTGGGTTGAGGGTTGGTCTGCGAGGCGCTTAAGATAGCGGCTTGGGCGGTTGTCGGCAAAGGGTTTGGCGCAGCGGCGCGGTGAAATCCTATGTTGCGGGCCAGAAAGTTTCCCGTATTGTGCCACGCGGGCAGCGCGGCATTTGCAGCGCCGGAAAACCGCCTGTGTCTGGCGGTGAGTGGCGGTAACGTTGACGGCAACCCAACCACCGTCAAAAAGACCTGCCGCCATGGGAGGTGGGTTTAATTAATTTTTTATAGTATAAGTATTTTTAGAAATTTCTTCGGTTAATATTAAAATATGGCTTATCAGCTTGTTCCGTGAAAATACTGTCAAAGCACTAATGTTATTCGCTATGGCATGCAAAGCCGCGTTTCTATGTTCCGTTGCAAGGACTGCAACCGGATATTCAAAACCGAGTATGTTTACCGCGCCTACGAACCCGGCGTCAAAGAGCAGGCCGTGGACATGGCGGTGAATGGCAATGGCGGCAGGGCTTTGGCTCTGCAAACGCCCCCGGTGTATCGCGGCCCGCTCGTCCGCGCTCAAATGCTTGTATTCGGTTCCCATAGCAACACCTTATCACAGCTTCGGTGTTGCACTTCATTCTGGAGACTGCCACGCTAAAAAAAGGCCGGGGAGGTTGTTGCCATAAACCCTTATGTCGGCCTTCGTGGATTCGCTGTATAAATACGGTATGTCATTGATTTTACTAGGGAAGTCTAGGCCGACGAGCAGTGGATCTACGTTGGCAGCAAGAAGAACCAGCGCTGGCTTTGGTATGCCATCGACGCTGCGCCGCTGCGACGGGGCGCGTGTTGTCTTTCGTGCTGGGGAAGAGAACCAAGGCCGTATGCAAGAAACTTTTAGCCAACGTGAAAACATTTAATATCCGAACATACTATACCTACGACTGGGAAAGCTATTCTTCCCTTATCCCCAAATAAAAGCATGCCCTCGGCAAGCAGAACATCCAAAAAATAGAAAACAAAAATTTTTCTTTCCGAACCAGAATAAAGCGCCTTGCCCGCAAGACCATCTGCTTCTCAAAGTCCGAGTTGCTGCATGACACCGTAAGCGGATTGTTTATGAACAGATACTGCTTTTAAACTATAAAAAAATCAATTAAACCCACCTCCAAAAATGTAATAGCTAAGTAACTAAAGCTTTTTATTGGCGGAAAAATAACTATAAATCAAACACTTGAAGATTTATAATTTTGTAAAAAATGACAGATAAGATATTGTTCTGTGTAATATTTGATTTGCACAGGAACTTATCTGCGACCAGTTGCAGGCGGGTAGACAAACCCGGCAATATCGCACAGCACTGGCCTTTATTCTGAGACAGGTATGCGAGCTGTCAGCCTGCCCTGACAAGCTTGGGCCTTTCGCTTCCTTACAACGCCACGCCCAAAAACTCCCCGCGCCAAGCGTCAAACTCGCCCCCGGCCCCGCTTGCCCTTACAATACGCGCCAATCTCCGCACAAAGCGGCCTCATCCATCCACCTCTTGAGCGCTCAACCTATGGACACACTGCAATGCGCCGTCGTCGGCGTCGGCTATCTGGGCAAATTCCACGCGCAAAAATACGCCGCGCTGCCGGGCTGCGCACTGGTGGCGGTGGTGGACAGCAACGCCGACAACGCTAAGGCCATCGCCGCGCAGCACCACACCCGCGCCCTGACCGACTACCGCGAACTGCTCGGCCAGGTGGACGCGGTCAGCATCGTCACGCCGACGACGCTGCATTTCCAAGTCGCCCGTGACTTCCTCGCCGCCGGCGCACATGTGCTGGTGGAAAAGCCCATCACCGTGACCGTCGCCGAGGCCGACGAACTGATCCGCATCGCCCACGAAAACGACCGGCGGCTGATGGTCGGCCATTTGGAGCGCTTCAACGCCGCGCTGCTCGGCCTGGACTTGAGCCAAGGCAAGCCGCTGTTCATCGAATCCCACCGCCTCGCCCCGTTTAACCCCAGGGCCAACGATGTCAGCGTCGTGCTGGATTTGATGATCCACGATATCGATATCATCCTCGATGTGGTCGGCTCCGAAGTCGAGCGCATCGACGCCAAAGGCGTCACCGTGCTGACCCACGACACCGATATTGCCAATGCCCGCATTACCTTTAAAAATGGCTGCGTGGCGAATGTCACCGCCAGCCGTGCCAGTTTGAAAGTCGAGCGCAAAATGCGCATGTTCATGCCGAATTGCTATGTGTCGGTGGATTTCCAAAACCGGGTGTTGGCCTGTTACCGCAAAGGCGAAAAAGAAATGTTCCCCGGCGTCCCAGAGATTATCGGCGAGGAATCGACCTTTGAAAACGGCGACGCGCTGATGGAGGAAATCAAACATTTCACCGCCTGCATACGCTCCGGCGCAGAGCCTTTAGTGTCAGGCATAGCCGGTCGCCGGGCCTTGGCGACGGCGATTGAAATTACCCGCTTATTGCAAAACTAGGAGAGTTCTATGTCCGCAATCTTAGCCCCCAAAACCTACACAGCGGAAGAATATTTGGCAATGGAAAGAAACGCAGTGCATGGCAAATACGAATTTGTCGATGGGCATATTTTTGCGATGGTCGGCGCGAGTCGAGAACATAACTTGATTTGTGTAAATATAGCCCGTGAGCTAAGCATCCAACTTAAAAACCGCCCCTGCGAAGCCTATGTCAATGATATGCGCGTCAAAGCTGCATCGGCCAAAAGTTACTATTATCCCGACATCACCATCGTCTGTGGCAAACCTGAGTTAGAGGACGGGCATAACGACACCCTGCTGAATCCCACCGTGCTGATAGAAGTGCTTTCGCCTTCCACCGAAGCCTACGACCGGGGCGGCAAATTCGCCAATTACCGCCACATTGCCAGTTTGCAAGAATATATGCTAGTGTCGCAGGATCAAGCCTTGATTGAACATTATGTCCGTCAGCAAGAGGCTTGGCTGTTGACAGAAACCACGGGCTTGGACGGCGTGGTGAATATCAAGAGCGTCGGCTGTGTGCTGGCCTTGCGCGAGGTTTACGATAAAGTGTATCGATAAAATATTTTGTCTCACAGCGTTAAGAGAGCTACTAACCACCTATAAAACTACGGAGCATCCCACCTCATGATCCCCATGGTCGATTTAAAAACCCAATACGCCCAACTCAAAATGGAAATTGACGCGGGGATTCTGGCGGCGCTGGAAAACTGTGCATTTGTGCTAGGCCCAAATGTGCAAGCGTTTGAAAAGGAGGCGGCGGAATACCTAGGCGTCAAGCATGCCATCGGCGTTGCCAACGGCACCGAGGCTTTGCATTTGGCCTTATTGGCGGCGGGCGTAGGCCCAGGCGATGAGGTTATCACTTCGGCGTTCACCTTCATCGCCACCGCTGAGGCCATCCGCTATGTCGGGGCCAAGCCGGTGTTTGTGGACATCGATCCGCGCACCTTCAATATCACGCCAGAAACCATTGCAACGGCCATCAGCGCTAAAACCAAAGCGATTATGCCGGTGCATTTGTTCGGCCAACCGTGCGATATGCTGGGCATCCAAGCACTCGCCAAACAGCATGGCTTGCAGGTTCTTGAAGACTGCGCCCAGTGTTTTGGCGCGTCGATCAGCGGCAGGCAAACCGGCAGCTTTGGGGTAGCCGCCGGCACCAGCTTTTTCCCCAGCAAAAACCTAGGCGCGTATGGCGATGGCGGCTTGCTGATGACCGATTCGGACGATATTGCCCGGCAGGTGAAGGCGCTGCGCAACCATGGCTCGGAAGTGCGCTATTACCATGATATGGTGGGTTATAACAGCCGCTTGGACGAATTGCAGGCGGTGGTGTTGCGGGTAAAGCTCAAGCGCATTGAACAGTTTAACGCCGGTCGCCGCCGCGCCGCCCATTTGTACTCGGCGCTATTGGCGGATTTGCCGCTGCAAACGCCATATGAGGATGGTGTCGGCGTCCATGTCTACCATCAATATACGTTGCTCAGTGACCGCCGCGATGCGATTCAAGCGGCTTTGCAGCAGGCCAATATTGCTTGCGCGGTGTATTATCCCGTGCCTTTGCACTTGCAACGGGTATTCGCCGAAGATTGCGTCGGCACGAGTTTGCCGGTGACGGAATCGGTGGCGGCGCGTTGCTTGTCGCTGCCGATGTTTCCCGAATTGACCGAGGCGCAAGTCCGCGAAGTCGTGGCGGTGATTCATGCGGCTCTGCACGGCAAATAGCGGGAATACGCCATGATTGTCCGCGTCTTCCGCGTCAAAGTCCCCCGCGATTTGCATGATGAATTCGAGGCGCAGTTTTGCGCGGTGTCGATACCCGCCGTCGAGT
>JBJSYU010000083.1:0-8777 GCA_046089945.1 Candidatus Methylumidiphilus sp. | reverse complement strand
TGCCAAAGCCGCCGACCGCGCCAACCGCGCCGCCTGCGGTCGGCGGGCGCACGGTGACGCTGCAAGCCATTGAGTTTCGTGGCAACCACGCCATACCCACCGCCGAACTGAATGCGTTGGCGCAAGACTATCTGAACCGTCCGCTGACCGGCGACGACTTGGCGGATTTGCGCCATCACGTCACGCTTTACTACGTCAACAAAGGCTATATCAGTTCCGGCGCGAAAATCGAAAAGCAGTCCATCACCGACGGCGGCACACTGCTGGTCGAGATTGTCGAAGGCGAGTTGACCCGTGTGCAAGTTACCGACAACACCGCCGCCGGGGACGGCAAAAACTGGCGCGGCAGCAGTTGGATGCCGCCCTTAAACGACAGCTATTACGCAGACCGCCTGCTGGCTGACAACCATCTGGCCGGCCTGATCGACGGCGGCGACCAGGCGCTGAACACCCGCGACTTGCAGGAACGCTACCTGCTGCTGCTCAACGACCCGTTGGTCAGGCAACTCAACGGCACGCTGCTGCCGGGGCTGAAGCGCGGCGAGGCGGTGCTGGATTTAAAAGTTGTCCGCGCAAGGCCGTATGGGGCGTACCTGGAGGCCAACAACTTCAGCCCGCCGTCGGTGGGCGGCTACGCCGGGCGCATCGGCGGCTGGGTCAGAAACCTGAGCGGCTTCGGCGAAACGGTGAACTTCGACTTCATCACCACCGGCGGCTCCAACACCTACAACACCGGCATCGACATCCCGCTGTCGGCGCGCGGCACCCGCTTCGCCTTCCGCTACACCAACAGCGAAAACACCTTGATCGAAGCGCCGTTCGACACGCTCGACGTCAACAGCAACATCATTAGCTACGACGGCCAGTTGAGCCAAGTGCTGTGGCGCAACCTCCAGCAGGCGGTGACTTGGGGCTTGAACTTCAACATCCGCCAAGACCGCACCACCATCGCCGGCGCGCCGTTCAACCGCCCCGGCGCCAGCGACGGCCAGACCCAGGAAACCGTCGTCCGCAACTGGTTCGACTATGTCCACCAGCGCCGCGAATTCGACGTGGCCCTGCGCACCACCTTCTCGGTGGGCGTCGATGCCTTGGGCGCGACCATCACCAACCAAGTCGGCGACGGCCGCTTCTTCGCCTGGCTGGGGCAAGGCTATGGCCGCTACTGGCTACCGCATGACGACACCTTCATCCCGGACGGCGCGTCCGTCTCGCTCAGCGGCGCGGTGCAAGTGACCGACGACAAGCTGCTGCCCTTGGAAAAAATGGCCATCGGCGGCGTCTACACGGTGCGCGGCTACCGGCAAAACTATCTGGTGCGCGACGAAGGCTTTTACGCTTCGCTGCAACTGTCCTATCCGCTGTACCGGCTGTGGGGCGGCGAGTGGAACGCCCGCCGCAACGTGTCGGCCGTGCCGTTCTTCAGCTACGGCGGCGCCTGGGACTACGAGGAAAAAGGCGACTATGTCAGTTCCACTGGGTTAGGGCTGGAGGCGCGTTACGACAATTTCAGCGGCTCGGTGTACTGGGCGCAACGGCTGGACAGCTACCGGCTCACCCCAGGCACGCCATATGACTTGCAGGACAACGGCGTCACCTTCCAAGTCCGCTGGGAAAGCCAGTGAGGCGCGGCGCTAGGCAAACCATTAGGAGATTAAGCAGATGAAACCGACATCCATGCACCCGCTTTTGCGCCTGACCGCCGCCGCCGTCCTCGCGGCCCACGCCGCCCTGCCGCAGGCGGAGACGGAGACGCCCACCGCCGCAGACAACCCGCTGGACATCGGCTACGCCTATCTGGCGGCAGGCAACTTCCAGCCGGCCTTGGCGCAGTTCACGCAGGCGCTGCAAGACCCCGCGCAGCAGGCCGAAGCGCACAGCGCGCTAGGCTACACCCGCTATCTGCAATTGCAGCACAAAGACGGCAAAGCCCAAAGCAAAGGCGCGGAAAACACGGCGGCGGACGGCGGCGAAACGCCGCCATGGCAGGCGGCGGAAAAGGAATTGAACCTCGCCTTGCCGATGGCGACGCAAGCGCAAGACCGCGCCTTGCAAGCCCGCGTCCACGGCTATCTCGGCCTGCTGTACGCGGCGGCGCACAGTGAGGAAACGCGGGCGCGGGCGCCACAAGCCTTCCAGGACAGCCAACACTTGGCGCAGGCGGCGGGTGACGCCGCGCTGGACTACGCGGCACGGCTACACTTGCTGCGGCTGCGGCTGGCCACGCCGCCTGAGCAACGCCTAAGCCAGCTCAAGGCGCTGGCCGGCGAAGTGCAGGCGGCGAAGATGGCCGACACCGCCCGCGCCGAACTGCTGCTGAACATCGCCCGCCAGCTTAAAGGCATGAGTGGCCCGGCGGCGGACGCATTCGGCCAAACCATCGCGGAGGAAACCGCCCGCGTGGCCGCAGCCGCCGGCTTGCGGCGCATCGAAGCGCAGGCGGAAATCTACACCGCGAAGTTTCAACAGCAGCAGGGCCAGGGCGACGCCGCGCTGGACACGCTTCGATCCGCCATCGACCATGCCCGCCTAGTGAACGCGCAGGATCTAGTGTTCGCGGCCAAAGCCGCGCAAGCCCGGCTGATGGCCGACAAAGGCCAAATCGGCCCGGCGCTGGCGGAATATCAAATCGCCGCGCAGTATGCCGAGGATTTGCGCGACTCGATACCGACCACCTACCAAGACGGCACCTCGCCCTTCCGCGAAACCCTGGAGCCGCTGTACCGTGGCCTGGCCGATATGCTGCTGCGCCAAGCCGCCGACACGACCGACGCCGCCGAACAGCAAAAGCTGCTGCTGGCCTCCATCCGCGCCATGGAAAAGCTCAAAAAAGTTGAGTTTGAAGAGTATCTGAACGACCCCTGCGCGTTCGACACGCTGCCGCCGCAAACCAGCGCCAAAACCCCATTCGCCGATGCGTTTCCATTGCCTGCCAAGGCAGGCAGCGGCGAACCCGCCAAACTCGACCGCCTCGCCATCAACCTAGGCAGCGCCAGCGGCGACACCGCGATACTCTATCCCATCCTATTGCCGGATCGGCTGGAACTGCTGCTAATCCACGAGGGTGTTATCCAGCGCGAGACGGTCAAAGGCACTAAAGGCTTTCAGGCGCAACTCAGCGGGCAAGTCAAGCCGCTTTGGGACAAGCTGGCCCACAAGGAAGAGGGCTATGAACCCTACAGCGAACAGTTATATCGATGGGTATTGCAACCCTTGGCCGATGAACTGGACAAAGCCCAAGCCAAGCGCATCGTCTACATTCCCGACGGCAGTTTGCGCCGCGTTCCGCTGGCGGTTTTCCACGACCAGCAGCACAGGCAATTTGCCGCGCAGCAATATGCGATAGTGACCAACGGCAACCTGCAATTCACCCCCGCCCCGGCTGACAGGCTTGCGCAAAGGCAGGCTTTATTGGTGGGTTTGACGGCGCCGAATGATTCGCTGCTGTATGACTTGCCGGTCAACGTATTGGTCGGCATGATAAACGGCAAGAAATCCGCCGATACTTGCCAAAAAATTGCCGCCACCGCAGGGCTGGAAGAACAGAAAAGCCTGGTGCGGCAAAGGCTCGCCAACCCGCAATGCCGGGAAAAACTTTTGGAATCGCTAAGGCTGCCCAAAGTCGATGCGGAGATCGACAGCCTCGCCAAGATTCTCTCTGCGGCCCAAGGCGCACAGGCAGATTCGCCCGAAGCCCCTGTCCGGCCTTTGCAAAACGAGGCATTCACGCTGCAAGGGTTGGACAGCCACGTTGCGGGCCAGCCCAACGACTATGTGCATATTGCCTCGCACGGTTTTTTCGGCCAATCCCTAGACGAAAGTTTTATCGTGACTTACGACAAAAAACTCAGCGTCCGCCGACTTGAGGAAATACTGCGCCCAGAGGCCGGCCAGCCGCAGCCGATTAGCCTGATAACGTTTAGCGCCTGCCAAACGGCCATGAGCAACGAAGACGACGACCGCGCGCCGCTGGGGTTTTCCGGCATCGCCATCAAAACCGACATCAGAAACGCGATTGGGGCATTATGGAATGTGCCGGACAAATCCACCGCGCAACTGATGCAAAACTATTACAAAGCGCTCGCCGCCAACCCAGCCGACACCGCCGCCGCCTTGCAGCAAGCCCAAATTGACATTTTGCGGCAAGAGCATTGGCGGCATCCCAAAAATTGGGCAGCGTTTATACTGGTTGGCGGCTGGTGAGTGCTTGCCGCCGTCGCGTCGGCCAGCCATTCCATTGAAACCCGCAAGCGGAGACACTTAACATGAACAGATCCACACCCTACCGCATGGGCGGCATCGTCCTCGCCGTCTTGGCGCAACTGGCGACGGCGCCGCAGGCCGGCGCGCAAACCTGCGCCGAACTGTCCCGCGCCGCCGCCCCCGCCGCCTCGGCCAGCCAATCGGCGGACTGCGCCGGCTATCAGCAATGCATGGATGCCGGACGCCAATTGTTGAGCGTCGGCGCGGCCGCCGGGGCGGTGGCGGCGTTCGAGAAGGCGGTGGCCGCAGCCGGCGACGACGCCGACCAGCTCGGCGAAGCCTACGGTTGCCTGGGCGTAGGCTACGAGGCCAGCAACGACAAGGCGCAGGCGCAGGCCAGCTTGGAAAAGGCCCGTGGCGTGTCGGGCCGCAAGCTGGCCTGGGTGGAAACCGAGTACAAACGGCTGTTGTCCGCGCAAACCCTGCTGACCGCCGACGACATCGAGCGCAAACTGAAAGCCGACCAAGCCATCAATGCCGCGAGCGCTACTGCTGTGCAAGCACCCGAAGCCCCGGCGGAAAAATTGCAGGCCGCCCAAGCAGAGGACAGCGACGACACCGACCGCGGCTTTGCAATCGCCTCTGTGGAGGAGCCGGGCCAATACGCCCCGAAGCCCTTGGCCGCCAAACCCAAGCCCAAGCCGAAAGCCGCCGAGCCGCAGGCGAAAAAAACCCAGCCCCAAGCCCGCAGCCAGCCCACCCGCAAAACCGCCGCCAAGCCTGCCGCCCCCGCCGACTCCGCGCCGTCGCTGGGCCTGCGCATCAACTTTGAGTACGGCAGCGCGGAACTGACCGCCGACGGCAAGGCGCAGGCCGACGAACTCGGCAAAGCGTTGGAGAAAATCCTCGCCGACGGCCGTCAGCAGGCGATTTTGGTCGGCCACACCGACCTCGTCGGCAGCGAGCGCGACAACGAGCTATTGTCGCAGGCCCGCGCCAAAGCCGTGAAAGCCTACCTCAGCCAAAGCTATGCCGACCTAGCCAGCAAGCTGCAAGACAAAGGCATGGGTATGCGCCAGCCCTTGTACCGCGACATGGACGACGCCACGCAGGCGCTCAACCGCCGCGTCGAAGTCAAGATCGTCCAAACCTCGGATTGAGCGGGTTCGTAGCGCCGGCATCCCCGCCGGCAAGCCGGAGCGCCGGCACCCTTGCCGGCGTTTTTATGACCGGATTGGCGAGATGGTTCGGCTAATGCTGAAAGAATCCCCGCATGCCGGCCGGACGCCGGAATCCAGCGTCCAGGGATGGCAAACTGGCCGGTTGCCACCGCGTTGACGCAGCGTTGACGCAGCGAAAGCCGGCGGCTTTGTCTTGGAGTCCAAAGCTTGCTTTGGACGGGCTTGAAATGTCCAAAGCAAGCGTTGGACGCGGGCATTTCGCTTGAGCTAATGGCTTTGCTGCAAGCAGGAGCGGGCAAAGACTTAAATCAGCGATTCTTAAAGCGAGAACTCAGCATGAACTCAAACATAAGCCCCGACGGCTACGGCGACCTCCACGCCGCCATTTTCGCCTTGCTGGAAGACGCCCGCCGCGCCGCCGCCCGCAGCGTCAACGCCCTAATGACCGCCAGCTATTGGGAAATCGGCCGGCGCATCGTCGAAGCCGAACAAGGCGGGCAGGCGCGGGCCGAATATGGCGAAGGCTTGCTTCAACGTCTGTCCGACGACCTCACCAAACGTTTCGGGCGGGGGTTCAGCCGACAAAATCTCCAGCAAATGCGGATTTTCTACGCCTGCTGGCCGGCCGATCAAATATGCCAGACAGTGTCTGGCAATTTATCTCGAATACCCGGCGCGGCGGCGGACGCACCGGCTCTCGCCACACTCACCCGCCGCTTCCCGCTGCCCTGGTCGGCCTATGTGCGGCTGCTGGCGGTCAAGAACGCGCAGGCCCGCGCCTTTTATGAAGCCGAAGCGCTGCGCGGCGGCTGGTCGGTGCGCCAGCTTGACCGGCAAATCAATAGCCAGTTTTACGAACGCCTCGCGCTGTCGCACAACACCGTGACGATGCTGCTGGAACAGGCCGCGTAAACCATGTCCGCCGAGCGCGCGAAGGCCATGGACGGAACAGGCGTGGCGAGATACCCCGCTATTCCGCATCCCATCCAATATCAAGGCAGCAAGCGGAATCTTGCCCCAGCCATCCTGCGGTATTTCCCAAACAATATTGCCCGCCTAGTTGAACCCTTCGCCGGCTCCGCCGCGATCAGCGTCGCGGCGGCGGCTTCTGGCTTGGCACAACAGTTTTGGATCAACGATATAAACCAGCCTTTGCTCAAGTTGCTAAAGCTAGCCGTGGAGGAACCGGGCGCTTTGGCGGAGTATTACGCACAGCTTTGGCAGCAACAACAGGCCGACTCCATAAGCCATTATGGCCAAATCCGCGACAGGTTCAACCAAACCCAAGACCCGCGCCTATTCCTTTATCTGCTGGCCCGCTGTGTCAAAGGCGCAGTCCGTTATAACGCCGCCGGCCAATTCAACCAAAGCCCGGACAAACGTCGGCAAGGCACCCGCCCGGACACCATGCGCAACAATATCCACGGGTTTTCCCGCTTGCTGCACAGCAAAACGGCGTTCACGGTGCTGGATTATCGGGAGGTGCTGCAAGCCGTGACGCCGGGCGATTTAGTGTATATGGACCCGCCCTACCAAGGCGTGTGCGGCCGCCGCGACGCCCGCTATTATGCCGGCATCAACCATGACGAATTCATCGAGGCTTTACAGCAATTAAACGCCAGAAAAATCCCTTTTGTGGTAAGCTACGACGGTCGCCGGGGACAAAAGTTTTTTGGCGAAGCATTGCCAGACAGCCTAGCCCTGACGCGCATCGAAATCAACGCCGGACGTTCCAGCCAATCCACGCTGCTGGGCATTAAGGAACTTACGTTTGAATCACTGTATCTGTCCCGTGACTTGGCAGCAAAGTTAGGCGGGTGACACAGCCAATGCCGGTAAGTTAAGCCCCCCACCTTAAACCCCTCTCACTAAGGGAGAAGGACTTGTGTAGATACTCATAGCTATTTCCCAAGGCGGCGGGGGCTTGATGTCGCTTTACCATTTCCGTTACCCATAATGTCTGCCAAAGTCGCCACACAACAGGAACGCACGACCATGACCTTACGCATCGCCATTGCCCAAATGAATCTGCTCGTCGGCGATATTGTCGGCAACACCCGCCGCGTGTTGAGCGCCGCCCACCGCGCCCGCAGCGAATTAAAAGCCCATCTCGTGGTTTTCCCGGAACTGACGCTGGCCGGCTATCCGCCGGAGGATTTGCTGCTCAAGCCGCATTTTCTCGAACAGGTCGGCGTCGCGCTGGAGGACGTTGCCCGGCAGACGGCGGGCTTGATGACGCTGGTGCTGGGGTTTCCCGAACTCGACGAGGGTTTGCTGTACAACAGCGCGGCGGTGCTGCGCGACGGCCATATCCACCGCATTTACCGCAAGCAGGAATTGCCCAATTACGGCGTGTTTGACGAGAAGCGCTATTTTCTGCCCGGCCAAGAGCCGTGCGTGTTCAGCCTGAACGGCGTGACCCTTGGCGTGACCATTTGCGAGGATGTTTGGTTGCCGGGGCCGGTGGAGCAGGCCGCGCAGGCCGGGGCCAAGCTGGTGCTGAACCTCAATGCCTCGCCGTACCACGCCAACAAGACGCACGAGCGCGAGCATGTCGCCCGCGAGCGCGTCGCGGCGGCGGGGGTGGCGCTGGTGTATGCCAATCTGGTCGGCGGGCAGGATGAACTGGTGTTCGACGGCGCGTCGTTTGTGATGGACGCGCAAGGGGCTGTCGTCGTGCGCGCCCCGGAATTCTGCGAGGCGTTGACGCTGGCGGAATTTGACTGCGCGGGCGGCCAGCTGATTGCCCAGCCCGGCCCCATCGCCCAGCCGGCCGATGCGGTCGCCAGCGTCTATCAGGCTTTGGTGCTGGGCATCCGCGATTACGTGACTAAAAACGGCTTCCAGGGCGCGGTGCTAGGCTTGTCCGGCGGCATCGATTCGGCCTTGACCTTGGCTTTGGCGGCGGACGCCTTGGGCGCGGACAAGGTCGAGGCGGTGATGATGCCCTCGCGCTATACGGCGGAGATGAGCATCGAGGACGCCCGCTGGCAGGCGAAAACCATGGGCGTGGAATACCATATGATTCCCATCGAACCGGCGTTTCAGGCATTCACCGATTTGCTCGGCCCGGTGTTCCATGGCTTGCCCCGCGACACCACGGAGGAAAACATCCAAGCCCGCTGCCGGGGTGTGCTGCTGATGGCGATTTCCAACAAGAAGCGCAAAATCCTGCTGACCACCGGCAACAAGAGCGAAATGAGCGTGGGTTATGCGACTTTGTACGGCGACATGGCCGGCGGCTTCGCGCCGTTGAAGGACGTGCCGAAGCTGTTGGTGTACAAGCTCAGCGAATACCGCAACCTGATTGCGGCGGTGATTCCCCGGCGCGTCATCGAGCGGCCACCGTCCGCCGAACTCGCCCCCGACCAGAAGGACGAGGACTCGCTGCCG
>JBJSYU010000082.1:0-4658 GCA_046089945.1 Candidatus Methylumidiphilus sp. | reverse complement strand
GGCGGCGACGGCCACGGCGGCGGCGGCCCAGGCGGTGTAAAACAGCGTGGAGCGCGGCCGCAGCCCTTTGAGGAATTCGCCGACGCTGGCGCTGCGCTCATGCTGCTGGAACGCCAGCCCGCGCCGCAAA
Organism: Candidatus Methylumidiphilus sp.; assembly: GCA_046089945.1. Classification (GTDB taxonomy): domain Bacteria; phylum Pseudomonadota; class Gammaproteobacteria; order Methylococcales; family Methylococcaceae; genus Methylumidiphilus. The sequence goes on along the minus strand of JBJSYU010000082.1, from coordinate 4,528 downwards.
GCCTGCCATTGCCTGCGGCTTAAGCCGGGGATGGCCTGCGGTTGCAGCTTCAATTCCAGCGCTTTTTCCGCCGGCAGCCGGCCAAAAGGATGCTTGCCGGACAGCAGCTCATAAGCCACGCAGGCCAGCGCGTAGAGGTCGTCGCGAGGGTCGGGCGGCTGGTGGCGCAACTGCTCCAGACTGGCGTAGGCCGGGGTCATCGCGCCGAGTTCGCGGGCGTTGAACACCGTCGCGTCGGCGGCGGCGCCGGGCCGGACATAGGCGCTGGCGATGCCGAAATCCAGCACTTTCGCCTCGTTTTGCGCGGTGACGAAGACGTTGCCCGGCTTGAAGTCGGAATGGACGATGTTTTTCTGGTGCGCGTAAGCCAGCGCCGAGCCTAAGGCTTCGATCAACGGCCAAGCCTGCTTGAACGGCATGCCGGTTTCGCACAGGGCGCGGATGACGAGGTTGAGCGGCTGGCCTTGCAGATGCTCCATGCTCATGAAGACGCGGGCGCCGTCGCGGTCGAAGTCGTAGACGGTGATGATGTTGGGATGGGACAGGGTTTGGGCGCGCTTGGCCTCGCGCTGCAAGGCGATGAACGACACCGGGTTGCCGCGGAAATCGCCGTTCAGCACCTTCAAGGCGACGAACGGGTCGCGGTCGTTGGCCTCCACCCGGCGCAGATCCAGCGCCTTGAACACCGCGCCCATGCCGCCTTTGCCAAGCATCTCCTTCAGCACGAAGCGGTCTTTCAGCACCACGCCGGCGCACAATTCTTGATCCGGCGACAGCGCCGAGCAGGCGGTCAGGTGTTCGCCGGCCAAGGTGTGCAGCAGGCTTTGCGGCACCGTGCCGTTGACTAGCCGCGACAGGTTGACAGTGCCCGCTTGGCTGGCGTCGGCGTCGCCGCCCAGCACGTCGGTGAGCAGTTCGGCCTGCGCCGCCAGTTTCGACAGGTCGAAGCCGGACGCCAGCGTGGCGCCGTCTGCTGTGGCGTCAGGCTGGCCCACGGCCTGCGTCGCCGCGTCCTCCGGCGCGGCGGGGCAAGCCTCCGCCACCACGGTGGCCGCGCCGGACAGTTCCGTGGCCAACCCCGCGCCTTGCGTGACCCAGGTTGCCTCGCCCCCGCCAAAGTCCGCCGATGCGATGCGACGCAGCGGCGCGGCCAACGGCCCGCGCAAAGAGTCCGGCAAGCGACCGTCGCGGAACGCCGATTCGAGTATGGTCACGGCTTCTGCGGCGGGCGCGCTGTGCGCCGGTATCTCGTCAATGGCGCGGATCATCTGCCCCAGGGAAATCTCGCCGCCGATAAACAATTCCAAGGATTCTTGCAAGGACATGCCTTATGTTTCTCCGTGCGTGGTTGCGGTCGGGTATATTACGGCAAACGCGGCAGAATTTCAGGCAAAATCGATTCCCAGCAACAGACATGGCTGAAACCCTCGACCACGCGCACTTCTGCGCCATGCCGTTTTGCCAGCACCGGCACAAACTTATCCGGCGGTATGGTTTTGTCGTCCGCGCCTAGGTAATGGATTTCGGCAAATCCGCCGCCGCGAGAATCCGCCGGATTCAACGAGCCTTGCAAGGGGCTGTAGCCGTGCAAGTTGGCCCACAAGTCGATGTCGGCGTTGCCGGCGAAAGTGACGACGGCGCGGGTTTCTGGGAAACGCCGGGCCAGCAACAGCGCCAACGCGCCGCCGCCGCTGTGGCCTAGGAACACCAAGCCATCATGCGGATGTGCGTGCAGCAACGCGGCCAACGCCAAGGCCATGGCTGCGACGATTTCCGGGGCGTAGCGGCGCTGCGTCCACCACAGCGGCGAGCAGCCTAAGTCTTGCGCATGGCCGTGATAGCAGGGCCGGCCCAAGTACACGGCCGGGGCCGGGTCCAGCCGCATCATCTCCAGCATCAAAGGCTGGCGCGGCGTCGGGTCGGGGCTGGCGCGGTGGAAGCTGGCCCAAGGCAGGCCATCGCCCTCCAGATACACATGCAGGGCTTGCGGGGCGGCAAAACGCGGGTTGGCGAAGGTTTCCACATCGAAACCTGCGGCGGCCACGGTCTGCCGCGTGTAGCCGAGTTCCCCGGCGCGCCGCAGCAGACGTTCGGCGGGGCTGGCGCAGGCTTGCAGCAACAAGGCCAGCAGCAACGCGATGAAACAGGGCAGGTGGGGCATGGCACGATCATCCGGCGGGCGGGTCTGAAGGGGCTTTCGCCCCATTCTAAACCAGGAGTCCGCCATGTCCGCCGAATCCCAACTTAACGCCGAATTGACCGATTGGTTCAAACGCCGACTGGCCCAAAGCCCCGTCCAATTCGGCGACGAGCCGATGAGTTATGAAGCCAACAGCGATTACGACGTGCTGTGTTACCGCCTGCAACAGCAAGCCGCCGAACATTGGCAGGCCCAGCACGGCTACACGCCGACGCCGGGGCAGCTCATGCAGGCGTTTTTCGGCGCGGAATACGAGCGCTTCCACCAGCAAAAGCTCGATGCCAGACCCTGGCGCGAAAAACTTTGGCAAGGCTGCGCCCGCTGGCTGCACCGGCGTCAAACCTGTCGTGCTGGCACGTCAACAGGCTAAACATTGGCCCCGGTTTGCGGCATCATATCCGGCGCTGGTAAACCCGCCAACGCACCCGCCGCGAACCGACCCATGCCCCTGCTCACCCTGATCCGCCATCCGTCCACCCCCTGCGCCGCCGTCCGCCGCCTGACCGCCAAGGCGCAACTGCTGGACGGCAGGCTGACTTTGCACTATGCCATGGAGGGCGACATGGACGCCATCCGCATGCTGCCCGCCTCCCCGCCGCACCGCAGCGACCGGCTGTGGCAAAGCACCTGCTTCGAGGCGTTCGTCAAGTGCGGGGCGGGCTATTACGAATTCAATTTCGCGCCGTCCTCGGCCTGGGCGGCGTACCGCTTCGAGGGCTACCGCGAAGGCATGGCTGAATTGGAACTGCCCGGCGCGCCGGCCATCGCGCTGCGCCACTGCCATGACCGGCTGGAACTGGACGCGGTAGTCGATCTGCCGCCCTCCCCGGAAAAAGGCGACTGGCGCCTCGCCTTGGCCGCCGTCGTCGAAGACCGCGACGGCCAAATATCCTATTGGGCCTTGGCGCATCCCAAAGACGCGCCGGATTTCCACGACGACGGCGGCTTCATTGCCCGCTTCGACCCCTACAGCTTTTCCGCCTGCAAACTGACACCCACGGGACACCCATGAAATTCGGCATCGACCGCCTGCTCGACACCCCCGCGCTGCGCCAGCCCCTGGCCGGCCCCCGCGTCGCCCTGCTGGCCCATCCGGCCTCGCTGACGCAAGGCTTTGAACATTCCCTGGACGCCCTCGCCGCGCTGCCCGGCATCCGCCTGTCCGCCGCCTTCGGCCCGCAGCACGGGCTGCGCGGCGACAAGCAAGACAATATGGTGGAATCGCCCGACTACGCCGACCCGGCGCTAGGCATCCCGGTGTTCAGCCTCTATGGCGAAGTGCGCAGGCCGACGCCGGCGATGCTGGACAGCTTCGACGTGCTGCTAGTGGATTTGCAAGATTTGGGTTGCCGCATTTACACCTTCATCACCACCTTGCGCTACGTGCTGGAAGCGGCGGCGGTGGCCGGCAAATCGGTCTGGGTGCTGGATCGGCCCAACCCGGCCGGCCGGCCGGTCGAGGGGCTGCGCCTGCGGCCGGGCTGGGAAAGCTTTGTCGGCGCCGGCGACTTGCCGATGCGCCATGGGCTAACCATGGGCGAGCTGGCGCGCTGGTTCGTCGCCAAGTTGAATTTGGACGTGGACTGCCAAGTGGTCGCCATGGACGGCTGGGCGCCGGCGCAGGCGCCGGGCTACGGCTGGCCCCTGGGCGAACGCGCTTGGGTCAACCCCAGCCCGAACGCGCCCAACCTGTGGATGGCCCGCTGCTACGCCGGCACCGTCATGCTCGAAGGCGCCACGCTCTCCTAAGGCCGAGTCACCACGCGGTCCTTGGAACTGTTCGGCGCCCCCGACGTGGACGCCGGCCAAATCCTCGCCGCCATGCGCGATCTCGCCCCCGGCTGGCTGGACGGCTGCCGGCTGCGCCCCTGCTGGTTCGAGCCGACCTTCCACAAACACGCCGGCCAACTCTGTTCCGGCGTGCAGATTCATGTCGAAGACGCCGCCTACAACCACGACACTTTCAAGCCCTGGCGGCTGCAAGCGCTGGCCTTCAAAGCCATCCGCCGCCTCTATCCAGAGTATCCGCTGTGGCGCGACTTCGCCTACGAATACGAACACGGCCGCCTCGCCATCGACCTCATCAACGGCAGCCCCCTGCTGCGCGCATGGGTGGACGATCCGCAAGCCGAACCCGGCGACCTAGACGCCCTCGCCGCTGTTGACGAGGCGTCTTGGCGGGACGAGCGCGAAGCGGTTTTGCTGTATCGCTAGAGCCTGCCTCCGGTCGCCGCCATTCCGGCCTGACGCTGGAATCCAACGCAGGCCGCCCGGCCTGCTTTCCTCTTAAGTTTCGGGATTCGCCAAGATGCACCGTGCGCCTTGGCG
>JBJSYU010000081.1:0-5768 GCA_046089945.1 Candidatus Methylumidiphilus sp. | reverse complement strand
GCACTGCGCCGGCCCCATCGGCTTGACCGTGTGTCCTCAATCCGCCCATAAAACGCCCAAATCCCACGCCACGGCCTCAAACGGCGGCAGGGCGGCGGGGGCTTGGCCTTCTAGGGTTTGCAGCAGCAACCATTGGCCTTGGCGGTTTTCGTAGGCTTCCAGGGTTTGCAGGGCGGGATCGACGAGCCAGAGGTGCGGGACACCCCAGCGGGCATACCAGGGCATTTTTTCGGCACGGTCGATGCGGGCGGTGGAGGGGGAGAGAATTTCGCAAGCCCAGTCCGGCACCGTTGCAAACCAGGCCGTTTCAGGCAGGCGCGGCATCCGCTCCCGCCGCCAACCGGCGATGTCGGGGACGAGAATATCGCCGCCAATGTGCAGTTCGGGTTCGTCCAAAATCATCCAACCGCCCGGCCCGCCTTGGCCCATGTCAAAAGGCCCGCCGATGACGGTGCCGAGGCGGGAATAAGCATAGGCATGGCGCGGGGCGGGGCGGGGTTGGGTGATGAGCCGGCCATTGATGATCTCGCCGACAACATTGTCCGGCAAATCAAACAAGTCTTGGTAAGTGGCGAGTTTGCGGGCGGGTTGGTTCATGGGGGTTCCCGGATGTTTGAAGCGAGATGTAGCCTTCTATCCTAGCCTGCTTTCCGTGTAAAGCGCAGGCCATGGGCAGCTTGTCCGTTTCCCCGGCGATGGCAAATAAAACAGTGGCGCAACATCAGACGGTACGGGCGGGTCGCAGCCCCGCCCTGCTTTCCAATAGCCGCATAATCCGCCTTATGTAAACCACTATGCAAGGATTCAGGCTCAAGCCGGGTCAGGCGCGGCGATTGGTCTATAGTGGATGCCTTGTGCATGCAGACCTTTGGACGATTTCCATGACCCAGCCAGCCTCACCCAATCTTGGGCTTATGTCTTTCATCTCGGCGGATTTCAGCTTTGAGCGCGGCCATCCCTTGCCGCTCGGCGCCACGGTGGCGCGCGGCGGGATCAATTTCGCCATCTTCTCAAGGCATGCCTCGGCGGTCACGTTGGTGCTGTTCCAGCCGGGGGAAGCGGAGGAAATGGCGGAGTTTCCATTTGACCGCCAGTGCAACCGCACCGGCAACATCTGGCATGCCTTCATCGCCGGGCTGGACCCCGGCATCGAATATGCTTACCGCATCGACGGCCCGAAATCGCCGCCGCACCGCTACGACCCCGCAATCCTGCTGGCCGACCCTTACGCCATCGCGCTGAACGGCTGCCACATCTGGGGCGAGCGCGGCGGCGACCACCACACGGTGCGCCGCGCCCTGCTGGTCACGCATGAATATGACTGGGGCAACGACCAGCCGATCAACCGTCCGCTGGCCGAGTCGGTGATTTACGAGTTGCATGTGCGCGGCTTCACCCGCCACGACTCCGCGCAGGTCGGCCATCCCGGCACGTTTCGCGGCATCATCGAGAAAATCCCCTACCTCAAACAGCTTGGCGTGACGGCGGTGGAGCTGTTGCCGGTGACGGAGTTTGACGAGCTGGAAAGCAACCGCGTGAACCCGGCGGACAACACGCCGCTGCACAATTTTTGGGGCTACCACCCGCTGTCGTATTTTGCGCTGCAATCGGGCTATGCCGCCGATCCGGCGCCGGGGGCGGAAGTCGCCGAGTTCAAGGATATGGTGAAGGCGCTGCATGCGGCTGGCATCGAGGTGATCCTCGACGTGGTGTACAACCACAGCGGCGAGGGCGACCATCGCGGGCCGGTGTATTCGTTGAAGGGCATCGACAACAGCGTCTATTACATGCTGCTGGCCGACGGCAGCTATATGAATTTTTCCGGCTGCGGCAACACCGTCAACTGCAACCATCCGTTTGTGCGCAACTTTATTTTGGACAGCCTGCGCTATTGGGTGATGGACATGCACGTGGACGGTTTCCGCTTCGACTTGGCGTCGATCCTAGGCCGCGACCAGGCCGGCCATGTCCTCGCCAATCCGCCGTTGTTGGAGCAGATCGCCGGCGACCCGATTTTGGCTAACACCAAGCTGATCGCCGAGGCTTGGGACGCGGCCGGCTTGTACCAAGTCGGCAGTTTCCCGAACTGGGGGCGCTGGGCGGAATGGAACGGGCGCTTCCGCGACGATATCAGGAGCTTCGTGCGCGGCGAGTCGGGCAAGGTCGGCAGTCTGGCGACGCGGCTGGCGGGCAGCGCCGACTTGTACCAGCACGGCCGCGAGCCTAGCCACGGCATCAATTTCATCACCAGCCACGACGGCTTCACGCTGCGCGATTTGGTCAGCTACGACCACAAGCACAATCTCGCCAACGGCGAGGACAACCGCGACGGCGACAACAATAACTTAAGCTGGAACTGCGGCGCGGAGGGGCCGACGGAGAACCCGGAGATTCTGGCGCTGCGCGAGCGGCAGGTGCGCAATTTTGCCGTCTTGCTGCTGTTTTCGCGTGGCGTGCCGATGATCCTGGCGGGCGACGAGTTCGGGCGCAGCCAGCAAGGCAACAACAACGCTTATTGCCAAGACAACGCCATCAGTTGGCTGGACTGGGGTCAGCAGGCGCAAAACGCCAGCCTGACGCGCTTTTTCAGGCTGTTGATCGCGTTTAGGAAAGGCCACGGCCTGCTGCTGCACGACAGTTTCGCGCTGCAAGACAGCCACGGGCCGCGCATCGTCTGGCACGGCGTCAAGCTGGGCCAGCCCGATTGGGGGCCGGAGTCGCGGAGCCTGGCGATGCACTTGTCCGGCACCACGGCGCAGGGCCGCGCCGATGATATTTTGTTGATCGCCAACGCGCACTGGGAAGCCCACGACTTTGAATTGCCGAAGTTGGACGGTCGGCGCTGGCATTGTTTCGTGGACACCCAGCGCCCCGGCGACGAGGCGATAGCCGAGCATTGGCTGTCGCGGCCGTTGGATCATGCCCACAGCTACCGCGCCGGGGCGCGCAGCGTCGTGGCGCTGGTGGGCGGCAGCGCCGAGGTGGTCAGAGATTAGGCCGGGCGCTCAAGGCCGCCTCGCGTCAACAAGCCGTCCAAGGCCAAGATTTCATCCGCCGCCAACGCAAACCCGAAAATCTCCAAATCCTCGCACATGTGCAGCTCTGAGCGGGTGCCGGTCAGCGGGATTACGCCAATTTGGGTCAGGTAACGGAAGAATATTTGCTCCGGCATCTGTCCGTGTTTCTCGGCCATCGCGGAGACAATATCGCTGCGTAAAACCTGTGGGTTGGCGGTCAGCGTCCAAAAGCTTTGGTAAAGTATCTGCCGCTCATGGCAAAAGGCGCGGATGGCAAGGTCATAGCCGGTATCCGCATAAAAGCGGTTTTGCAGCACGGCGGGCTTGACCGCCGCCTGCGCATATAAGCGCTCAAGCTGGGGCAAGGCATAGCAATTGCTGATGCCCAATTGCTTGGCGCCGCCGTTTGCAACGATATCCTCCATCGCTCGCCACACCGCCAGCAAATCGGCTTCATCGGCCAACGGCGAATGCAGCACTAGGCAATCCAAGTAATCAGTCTGCAAATTGCGCAGGGACGTGGCGAAGGATTGCGCCACTTGTTCGGGCAGACCGGCCTTGGGGTCATACGGCATGCGCTTGGGATCTTGGCCGTTGGCCGGGGTGAATTTGCTTTGCAGATACACATCGGCGCGGGCCAGCCCATCGGCCAGACAACGCGCCAAGCCCTCGCCGACTCCCGGCTCATCGTAGTGCTTGGGCTGGCAGGCGGTGTCGATGCCCCGGAAGCCCAAGGCCAAGGCCAGCTCCACGCAATCGGCGGTGCGCTCTTTTTTCCATGCCGTGCCATAAATGATCTTCGGCACACGCACGCCATAGGCAGACACGGTAAAGCGGTCTTCCTGCATCGCCGCCGCCCACAGCTTGCGCTGGCAATCCGGCTGGGCTTTGAGTGTGCGGCGTTTCGGGGGATTTTTCATGGCGGGATTCACTTCGGTGAAAAAGAATATTGTCCGATGGCGGGGAACTGGTTGCGGGTTTGCCGGGACACAGCAAAAACCCAGTTTTTTGTCCGCCGCCGCAGCGCCCTGTCGCGGCACGGCGACAGATTTTCCCACTCGACCCGGCGCCACGCAATCGTTTACCATCCCATCCACAGACAGGCAGCCCGCATCCTTACTCGTTGCTCGCCCAGCACTCGGCCCCTATCCCACAGGAGACACCCACCGCCATGATCCGATACTTGCGCCCCATCCCACCGTTTTTGCTCCTGCTCCTGCCGCTTGCCGCCCACGCGGACGACAGCGCCGCCTTCACACCGATCAACCTGACCCTGCATTGGGTTGGCTACGCTTCCCTCGCCATCTTCTTCAGCGCCTATGTGCTGGCGATGCTGGAAGAATCCACGATGCTGCGTAAATCCAAACCGATGGTGTTCGCGGCCAGCCTGATTTGGGTGCTGATTGCCTCGGTCTATGCCGCCGGCGGTTTGCAGGAACATTCAGGCCACGCCTTCCGCGCCAGCCTGGAGGTCTATGCCGAACTGTTCCTGTTCATCCTAGTGTCGATGACCTACCTGAACGCCATGGAGCAGCGCGGCATCTTCGACGCGCTGCGCGTTTGGCTGCTCAGCCGGGGCTACGGCTACCGCAAGCTGTTTTGGATCACCGGCATCCTGTCCTTCATGCTGTCCGCCGTCTGCAACAACTTGACCACGGCGCTGTTGATGGGCGCCGTGGTCATGGCGATGGCCAAGGACAGCCCGCGCTTCATCTCCATCGCCTGCGTCAACATTGTCGTCGCCACCAACGCCGGCGGCTCATTCAGCCCGTTCGGCGACATCACCACGCTGCTGGTCTGGCAAAACGGCATCGTGCCGTTCAGCCACTTCTTCAGCCTGTTGCTGCCGTCCATCGTCAACTTCGCGCTGCCCGCCGCCGTCATGTATTTCTGGGTGCCCAAGGAATTCCCGCCGTCGGCCGGCAAGCCGGTGCCGCTGCACCACGGCGCGCTCGGTATCATCGTGCTGTTTCTGCTGACCATCGTCACCTCGGTGTGCTTTGACAGTTTCCTAGGGCTTCCGCCGGCGGGCGGCATGCTGGCCGGCTTGACCTACCTCAGCTTTTACTTCTTCTATCTATACAAAGTGCGCGTCGATCATGGGCAGAGCAAAATCAAGCTCAAGAAAGTGCCGATTGGCGACATACCGCACAGCGCGGTGATTGAAACCAAGCAGCACTTCGACGTGTTCCACAGCGTCGCCCACTTGGAATGGGACACCTTGCTGTATTTTTACGGCGTCATGGTCGGCGTCGGCGGCCTCAGCTTCATCGGCTATTTGAACCTGTCCGCCGAACTGCTTTACAACGACCTCGACCCCACCATCGCCAATGTGCTGGTCGGCATCGTCTCCGCGTTCATCGACAACGGCACCATCATGTACGCCGTGCTGACCATGGCCCCAAAAATCTCCGAGGGCCAATGGCTGTTGGTGACATTGACCGCCGGCGTCGGCGGCAGCCTGCTGGCCATCGGCTCGGCGGCCGGCATCGGCCTGATCGGCCAGACCAAAGGTGCCTACACCTTCATGTCGCATCTGAAATGGACGCCGGTCATCGCGCTCGGCTACGTCGGCAGCATCTTTGCCCATTTTCTCGTCAACGGCCGCTATTTCACCTGATGGCACGCTCGGAGCGCCGGCACCTCTGCCCGTTGTAGCGCCGGCATCCCTGCCGGCCAAAATGGAGCGTCGGCATCTCTGCCGGCCAAAATGGAGCGCCGGCATCTCTGCCGGCCAAAATGGAGCGCCGG
>JBJSYU010000080.1:0-3621 GCA_046089945.1 Candidatus Methylumidiphilus sp. | reverse complement strand
TTCACGGTCGTCGATGAAAACTTCGTGTCCAGCAATTATGGGCTGACCACCGAAGACGACGGCGTCGGCCGCAATGCGCAGTGGGCGGTGCGCAAGGCGACCGGCTACCAAGTGCTGTATTACCGCCTGCACTTGGCGCGCGACCCGACCGCACAGACGGAAAAGCCTTCCCCGCCGCCGGCTTTGGCGCCGCCCGAATACCCTGAGATGATCCGCTCGGCGGTGCTGGCGGTCATCGAAGAGGCGCGCGGCAAATCGGCGGACACGCTGTCCTTCAGCCGCGAGCTGCTGCTGCGGCTGAACGCGGCGACGCCGGACGCCAACATCAGCCTGCTGCGGCAAGACATGCAGACCCAGGAGGACTGGGTGTCGCGGATCGTCGATATCTTGGCCGGCGCCGGGATTCCTGCGCGCATGACCCACATCCTGCGGTTGGTGGACGGTTCCAAGCACGCCGCGCTGACGCCGTGGATCGAGGTGTACGCCAAAGACGACTGGCAACCCTTCAACCCGCAGACCGCCGAGCCGGGGACGCCCAAGGAGGCGATCATCTGGCACGTCGGCAAGGCGCCCGTGCTGTCGGTGCTGGGCGGAAAATTCCCTAAGGTCGAGTATTCGGTCACTCGCCACGCACAGGAAATGACCCTGGTGGCGGAGCAGCGGGCGCGGCAGATGGGTTCTCGGATCATGGAGTTCTCGCTGTTCAGCCTGCCGGTGCAGACCCAGAATGTCTACCGCATTCTGTTGTTGACCCCGATAGGCGCCTTCCTGATTGTGCTGATGCGCAATGTCGTCGGCTTTAAGACTTTCGGCACGTTCATGCCCATCTTGATCGCCCTGGCCTTTCGGGAAACCAAGCTGCTGTGGGGCATGGCCTTGTTCACGCTGGTGGTGGGCCTAGGGTTGGCCATCCGCTTTTACCTGGAATATTTGAAGCTGCTGCTGGTGCCGCGCTTGGCGGCGATGCTGACGATAGTCATCCTGCTGATGGCGCTGGTCAGCCTGATGAGCCACAAGCTGGGAATAGACCGGGGCGTTTCGGTGGCCTTGTTTCCGATGGTCATCATGACCATGACGGTCGAGCGCATGGCTTTGGTGTGGGAAGAAATGGGGCCGTTGGAAGCCTTGCAGCAGGGTTTCGGCAGTCTGCTGGTGGCGGCCTTGGGCTTTTCGATCATGAGCGACAAGCTGTTCAGCCACATGGTTTTCGTGTTTCCCGAACTGCTGTTGATTGTGTTGGCGGCGAATTTGCTGCTGGGCCGCTACACTGGCTACCGGCTGACCGAACTGTGGCGCTTCCGCGCCGCGCTGCGGCAGGGACAAGACTAGACCCATGGCCTGCTGGCGCGACCTGTGGTTTCCCGGCCGGCGCCTGCGCGAGATGGGCATCTTGGGGCTGAACCAGCGCAACGCGGATTTCATCCTGCCCTACAATCCCCGGCGAGATTATCCGCTGGTGGACGACAAGCGGCGCACCAAGGCGCTTGCCGTGGCGGCGGGGATTGCCGTGCCGCAATTGTATGCGGTGGTCGAAATCGAACATCAGATCGACGGCCTGCCGGCATTGCTGGCCCCTTACGAGGATTTTGTCGTCAAGCCGGCGCACGGCAGCGGCGGCGAAGGCATACTGGTCATCACCGGTCAGGTCAATGGGCGCTACCGCAAGCCGAATGGCATGCTGGCCGACGAGGACGAATTGGGTTACCACATTTCCAACATTTTGAGCGGCATGTACAGCCTGGGCGGTCGGCCAGACTGCGCGTTGATCGAATACCGGGTGGATTTTGACCCGGTGTTTGACGGAGTCAGCTACCAAGGCGTGCCGGATATCCGCGCCATCGTGTTCCGTGGCGTGCCGGTGCAGGCGATGATCCGCCTGCCGACGCGGATGTCCGACGGCAAGGCGAATTTGCACCAAGGGGCAGTGGGCGTGGGCATCGATTTGGCGAGTGGGACAACCTGCTGTGGCGGGGTTTGGAACACAACCGCGATTGACCACCATCCTGACACCGGCGCCGGGATTGGCGGCTTGGCCATCCCGCATTGGGATCAGCTCTTGGCGATGACGGCGCGCTGCGCTGATCTGGCAGGGCTTGCCTACATCGGCGTGGACATTGTGCTGGATCGCGCGCTTGGGCCCATGATGCTGGAGGTCAATGCCAGGCCGGGATTGAGCATCCAGCTTGCCAACCGGCAAGGCTTGCTGCCGCGGCTGCGCAGCCTGGAGGCGATGGCGGGCATTCCGCCCTCCATTGAAGAGAGGATCGCCCTGGCCAAATCCTTCCCCAGCCAAAACTGGGCCGGGACTCCTGGTGACGCCTGAACGGGCGGTTTGGGCTTCTCTGACATGGCCTCGTAATATGGAAGTGTTGTAATTCAGCAATATATAGTGACTACCCTGCCAAGTTGCGGCGCAATGGCGACCGTGCATAAAATGCTTCAGACTGCCAACAACCCTTAAATCCGCATGCCTAAATCGACGCTAGTTTTCCTGCTGCTGCTGTTCAGCGCATATGCTTTTCATCTTGGCCGCCAGCGGTCACGGCAAGTCGTAGCTGGCAAAATCAAGAGCCTGCATTCACTCCCTAATTACTATGGCTACTACACCGCCTTGTGGTGCGGCCTGCCGGCCCTGCTGCTGATTTTGCTATGGCTGGGGTTTGAAAGCCCCGTCATCACGCATCTGGTGGTGGCGGATTTGCCTGCGGAGGCGCGCGCCTTGCCGGCCGAACAGCAGGGATTGGTGGTCAACGACATCAGGAACGCGATGAGCCGCCCCGCCGCCGAAGTCAAGCCGGAACTTCAGGCCGCCGTGGCGCATTTGCGGGCGTTAAGAACGCAAAGCAACTGGCTGTTGACGGCGATGGCCACCGGCTTGGCCGTGCTCGGCGCGGTGTTCGCGCGCTCGCGCATCCAGCGGCAACAGCGCGCCCGCAACAAAGTGGAAGCCACCATCATGGCGTTCCTGGTGGGCAGCTCCTTGGTCGCCATTCTGACCACCGTCGGCATTGTGCTGTCGGTGCTGTTTGAGTCCATCCGCTTTTTCGAGAAAGTCCCCGTCACCGAGTTCCTGTTCGGCCTGCAATGGAGTCCGCAGATCGCCATGCGCGCCGACCAGGCGGGTTCGTCCGGGGCATTCGGCGCCGTGCCTCTGTTCACCGGCACCTTGTTGATCTCCAGCATCGCCCTGGTCGTGGCCGTGCCAATAGGGCTGCTGTCGGCAATTTACTTGGCGGAATACGCCAGCTTGAAGTTCCGCTCGGTCGCCAAGCCGTTGCTGGAGATTCTCGCCGGCATCCCGACCGTGGTGTACGGATTTTTTGCCGCCTTGACCGTCGCCCCGTTCCTGCGCGACGTGGGCGCGGACATGGGCTTGTCGGTCTCTTCGGAAAGCGCCCTGGCGGCGGGGCTGGTGATGGGCGTGATGATTATCCCGTTCGTGTCTTCGCTGTCCGACGACTTCATCAACGCCGTGCCGCAGTCTTTGCGCGACGGCGCCTACGCGCTGGGCGCCACGCAGTCGGAGACCATCCGCCAAGTGGTGATTCCCGCCGCGCTGCCGGGCATCGTCGGCGGCATTTTGCTGGCCGCCTCGCGGGCCATCGGCGAAACCATGATCGT
>JBJSYU010000079.1:0-4087 GCA_046089945.1 Candidatus Methylumidiphilus sp. | reverse complement strand
ATCACAGCGCCTATTCTTACCGCGTGACCGGCTTCTGTCAAGCAGACAGTTGATCACGCACCTAGCGCCTGAATGAAAGCCCGGCGCCTCTGGGCTTGGCGCAAAATCCTGAGCGCACGACTAGGGATTTTTTAAGCCGTCCTTCCAAAAAAACGCCCAGACCCGCTGGGTCTGGGCGTAAAAAAACCGCTTTCTAGGCGCTTGCTTTGAAATTATCCCGCCCAGCCAACATGCTTGACGGTTTGCAAAATCTCAGCGCCTAGGGGCAAAACTAACTTACAGGGACGGGGCGGTCGGAGCTTCAACTCTCTGCTTGTCGCCGTCCGGGGAGTTGCCGCAACCAACCATGCCGATGGACAGCAGAGCGACGCTGAGAACGCAGAGTACGAGCTTTTTCATAAAAATCCTCCTCATTTCTTGAACATTGGGAACATGCTTCTTTTCTAGGTAGTGCGTTAGCACAGGCGTTTTTATAAAGAATATCTCGGAAAATTGCAAGAGATCCGCGCAGGCATCCTTCGCAGCGATCTTCGTAAAGCACACAAGTCAATGTTATATAAAACAATATTTCATTGCCCCAAAGGCTAGGGAAGATGCTGCGATTGCCTTCCAAAAGAGCGCTGGGCCGGATGAAAATGCCTAAAATTCAGGCCGTCCTCGCAAGAAAAATCGCGCGCCTAGGGGATGGCAAGCCTTCGATGGTCAAATTGTGGTCACCGGTGTCTAGGCAGTCCACCAAGGATTGGAAACGCATCCAGTCGGTGGAGCGCTGCTCCTCGGGCGTCGTCACGCTGACGTCGATGAGCCGGATGTCTCTCCATCCACATCGCTTGAGCCACCCTTGCAACGTCGCGCAACTGGGGATGAACCAAACATTTCGCATCCTCGCATAGCGGTCTTGCGGCACTAGGGCATGCCCCTCTTCGCCCTCGACGACTAAAGTCTCCAGCACCAACTCTCCGCCTGGCCGCAGAAATTCGCGCAATTCGGCCAGATGATCCAGCGGCGAGCGGCGGTGGTAGAGCACGCCCATGGAAAAAACCGTATCGAACGCGCGCATTCTCCTAGGCATATCTTCCACGCCTAGCGGCAAGACGTGGACTGGACAGGCGCCTACGAAATGCTTGATGGCGTGGAACTGCATGACGCTCAACAGTGTAGGGTCGATGCCCAGCACCAAACCGGCCCCGGCCCCGGCCATGCGCCATGCGTGGTAGCCGTTGCCGCAGCCGACATCCAGCACGGTTTTGCCCCGCAAAGACTCGATATGCCCGCTCAGCCGCCGCCACTTCAAGTCGGAGCGCCATTCGCTGTCGATATCGACGCCATGGACGAGGTAAGGCCCTTTGCGCCAAGGGTGCAGCTTGCGCAGCAGGTCTTCAATGGCTGCGGCTGTGGCGGCGGAACAATCGCCGGACACGCCGATCACCGGCTTGTCTACGCCCAGATCCACGCGGCTAGGTTTTACCTCTGGCAATGCGGCTAGGACGCCTTGCCAGCGCCCTAGGTCGCCGTGTCCAGCCGGGTCTAAGGCTGACGCCAACTTTGCCGGCAACGCCTCTAGCAGGGGGCGCAGGGCGCTTTGGGAGAGGGTGTCGTACAGGGAGGCATAATCAAGCATGGCGGAATTATAGCGTTCCACTGAGGCACCCGGCTTGGCCTGTGCTAGAATCGCCCGAATTTAATTTTCGACCATGGGCAATGGCAAACGATGGCCGCGTCAGAACCAAACCTAGAGCGCGTAAAACACTATCTCCTCGATCTGCAGGATCGGATCTGCTCCGCATTGGAAGGCGAAGAGCCTGCGGCTAGGTTTGTCGAGGACGCTTGGCATTATGACAGCGGCACTGGCGGTGGACGCTCGCGGGTGTTGGCCGGGGGGGAGGTGATTGAGCAAGGCGGCGTCAATTTCTCCCATGTCATTGGGCAGAACATGCCGCCCTCGGCGACTGCCCATCGCCCGGAATTGGCTGGCAGAGGTTTTCAGGCGGTAGGGGTTTCCTTGGTTATCCATCCGCGCAATCCGCATGTGCCGACCTCGCATGCCAATGTGCGTTTTTTCATCGCTGAAAAGGCGGGGGCAGCACCGGTATGGTGGTTTGGCGGCGGCATGGATCTGACCCCCTATTACCCTTACGAGGAAGATGTCGTCAGTTGGCACGAGGTTTCAAAATCCGCCTGCGATCCTTTTGGCACGGAGGTTTATCCGCGATATAAAAGATGGTGCGACGAGTATTTTTTCCTCAAGCATCGCAATGAAACCCGTGGCGTTGGCGGGCTGTTTTTTGATGATTTGAACGAATGGGGATTTGAGGGCTGTTTTGAATTCCTGCGCAGCGTGGCGGAACATTATCTCCTCGCCTACCTGCCCATCGTGCAGCGCCGCAAAGGCACCCCCTACGGCGAACGCGAGCAAGACTTCCAGCGCTACCGCAGGGGCCGCTATGTGGAGTTTAACTTGGTGTATGACCGCGGCACGCTATTCGGTTTGCAGTCGGGAGGGCGGACGGAATCCATCCTGATGTCGCTACCCCCCGTGGCCCACTGGCGGTACAACTGGAAGCCAGAGGGGGGCAGCGCCGAAGACAATCTTTACCAGAATTATCTCAAGCCCAGGGATTGGCTCAAGCTTAACCCTTCGTGATGGGTTCTTTCAGGGCGGAACTGTTACGTTGGGCCAGTTCGGTAATCAGTTGATCTAGCGACCCCGTGCGGGCGACTTCATTGGTGAAGCTGGTGCGATAATTTTGGATCAGGCTGATGCCTTCGATCAACACGTCGTACACTTTCCAGTCGTTGCTGATGAACACCATACGGTAGTTCACCGCCACAGGCTGGGCGCCGGACTGCAATATCTCCGTGCGCACCATGGCCTTGGTTTCGCCCTCTTCCAATTTCAGCGGCAGGTAGCGAATGTTCCAGTCGGCGTATTCCGTGAAGGCAGTGGTGTAGGTGCGCACCAGCAAGGCGCGGAACTCTTTCTTAAAGCGTGTCTGTTGATCCGGCGTGGCCGTCTTCCAGAATTTCCCAAGGATCAGCATGGACACGCGGTCAAAATCGACGTGGGCTTCGAGGATCTGATCCACCAAGCGCGTCGCTTTGGCAAAATCCTTTTTGTATTCAGGTTGTTGAAGCGATTTTTGCAATTCTTCCGAGGTGTGTTTGATGACCAGCTGGGGTGCCGTCAAAGGCTCTTGGCCTTCGGCGCGAAGAGGCATCGACGCCAAGCCTAGCAGCAAGGCCAAAAAATAGGCCAAGTACCCTAGACTCAACAGATTTCTGGTGGATTTCATTGATTTACTCCTGCATTTAAGACCGAAATGCTTCTATCATACCCCGACATCCGCGAATAAACTACCGGCTTAGGCCGCAACCCCCCGCAACGACAGCCCGCACAGAAGACGCCATGCACACGCCCGCCCAACCCGCTTACGCTTATCCGAACACCCGCTTGCGCCGTCTGCGCGCCGATGGCTTCAGCCGCAGGCTGGTACGCGAACACGCCTTGTCGAGTGATGATTTGATCTACCCCGTGTTTGTGCTGGAAGGTGAAGGGCGGCGTGAGCCGGTCGCTTCCATGCCGGGCGTGGAGCGGATCAGCATCGACGTGCTGTTGGACGAAGCCAAGGCGGCGCTGGACTTGGGCATTCCCGCCATCGCATTGTTTCCGGTCACGCAGCTGGAACAGAAAAGCGACGACGCCCGCGAGGCTTACAATCCCGAAGGCTTGGCCCAGCGCGCCGTGCGCGCCTTGAAGCAGGCTTTTCCAGAACTGGGCGTGATTACCGACGTGGCGCTGGACCCGTTCACTTCCCACGGCCAAGACGGGCTGATCGACGAAACCGGCTATGTGGTCAACGACGCGACCGTCGAAGTGCTGGTTAAGCAAGCCTTGTCGCATGCGCGGGCCGGCGCGGACATCGTGGCGCCATCGGACATGATGGACGGGCGCGTCGGTGCCATTCGTGCCGCGTTGGACGCGGCAGGCCGGACTGAAAGGCTTGGACAACTGGCCACACCGTGATCTGACCCCGGTCTACATCTAACTGCGACGGTTCGTGGCCTCCGCGCACTTTCCGAAGGAGGT
>JBJSYU010000078.1:0-3122 GCA_046089945.1 Candidatus Methylumidiphilus sp. | reverse complement strand
TGCTGCCCAACGTCCCATTGCCCCTGCTTGCGCCAAGCTGCCGCAATGCCTCCACATGCACATCATCCACCGCCTTCGGATCACGCGCTGGGGTCGCCTTCTTCTTGCTCATATCGCCTGCTCTACTTCGATTAGGCTCATTGTTAATACGCGCCAAGGCGGTATCACCCCCGCGCCCTCTACCTGCTGCTCGGTGTATTGCGCCTCGGCTGCATTAATGCACTCCACAATTCGCGCTTTACCATCAGGCGTGATCAACCAAAAGTTGTCCCGCGCTAGCCACTGCTTAATCTCATCATCAATCGCCTCGGTTGTTTCATGTGGCATAAACCCGTTATCACGATCCTTAAGCCCATCCTGTATAAACATATGCACCGTAAAGCGTTCTTTGCGTATCAGCTCATACCCCATCAACACGCTCACCCGTGTTACCTCTGGCGTGTATCGGCTGTCGCTGCTGCTCAGTGTGATCTTTACCTGAAACTCATAGCCCGATGGTCTGGCGGGTCGCAATATTGCACCCGTGCTAATGTCTTGGCTCGTGGCCCGTGCCAATGTAATCACATTGCCATTAATCGCCGCCACCTGCACCACCTCTGCCCCCGTGCGCAAAAACTGCCCAACACTTAAGCCCGTGCTACTAATCAATGTTAACTGCAAACTGCCGCCACTGACCACCGCCCATGGCCCACCCGCACCCGCGTGCGTTCTGAATAAATGCAATGCGCTATCATAGCGCTCACGGCTCAGCGCCACCCACGGCCCATCATCCACACTCAATTCAGCCTGCACCCCGTCAGGCTGCGCCGTATCCCAGGCCTCATGCCGCAACACCAAACCGCGCACCCGCTTGCGCACCCGTGCAAACTTACCGCCCCATCTGCTGGTAATCAATTCGCCACTACTTGCAAAGCCGCGGTAATACGTGCCGCTTACCATGTCACTAATCCATGCCTTGCCACTCTCATTGCGCCCAACATACATGTAATAGCTCTTGTTGCCAATCGCCCACCACAACCGCGCCTGTGCGTTCAATATGCTATTCGTGCCACCGCCTACGCGCCCGCTGCGCATGTCAATCCCCAGCGTGTTTACCTTATCCGTTGTGTTGCTGGCCAACCACAAACAATGCCACACCCCGTCACCCGTCATGGCAAAAATACCACTGCGTTTATTCGTCTCACCCGTGGCTGCATACAACGTATCCGTGCCTGCCTCCAGCCACGTTACCCGCTTTGCCACATCGCTTGGCACACTCGCCTCACGGTCTAGCCCCACCTGTATTAACGTGCTGCTGCTGCCATCCCACACCTGCACCGTATCACCCAACCCAATATACGCCTTGCCACGCCATACTGTGCATACACTGCCCGCGCTGTCATCCGCATACTCACGCCAATCCAATACCTGATTGCCTGCGCCACTGCCTTTCCATATTCCCTGATTGCACAGGATATAACTCACACCGCCCAAACTCACAAACCCGTTTACACTAATCGTGTTGTCACCGCTCACCAAATCCGCTGGTGCAGCGGGTGCATTGCCGATGACAAACTGCTGTGCATACGCCTGCGCCAAGGTGCTGCGCCCTAACACTTTTAACCGCTGGGCCACATTGCCTGGCACACTGCTTAATACCCCTGTGCTAGGGTCAAACGCTGCAATGCCATTGCTACCCGTCACCAATAGCTTATACGTGCCGCTTTGCAATAGCAAATCTATATCTGTTGCTGCCACCGTATTTACATCACTGGCCGCCACCTGCCATCGAGGGATCATCACACCCCCGCTCACCGCGTTTTCGTCAAACACACTTACCCATAGTTTGCCACCTGCTATCACATACATGCGCTGCAAATACGTCACCCATCGCGCCCGCACTGTCTCGGCGCTGCCAATAGTTACCGGGGAGGTTGGCGTTGTAATGTCATCGCGGATCTCATACGGCCCATACACCTTGGGTGGCAATGTAAACCGCCCCGCATATCGGGCATCAACCATGCCGCCCCAATACCGATTCGTGGCTGCCATCGTCGCCCGTTCCAATAAACCGCCGCTCCAATCGCGTTGGCTCAGGCTCACCTCACCGCCTAGCGTGCTCTCTTGCTGGTCGCCCTCACCCATGCCACCTGCAATGGGGCTGGCCTTGGTGCGCGTAAACCCCAACTTGCCCCGATCTCGTAACAATCGCACTGGCATCCATGGCACGGTCAACGCATTCAAGTTGTTCACGTCAGGCGCTATGCCGTTCGTGTTTTCAACCAGCACCGCATCATATCGGCTGTCAACATTCATCGTATCAGCACCTCGTTAGGCACATACACCGCCTGCAAATGGCCTTGCCCAGCCTGCCCGCTCACATTCGCGCCCCAGCTATACACGCGCCCTGACGCGCTTAGTGCATAAAAACACGATGCAACAAGTAAAATACTCGTCGCCGCCGCGCTAATATCAGCAATCAACTCAGGCATAGGCACTCGCCCAAACGTGGTGCGCGTGGTCGTGCTACCATCGCCACATTGGCCACTGCTATTCCCGCCCGTAGCCCACACCTCACCTAAGCCGCTTGTGGTCATCAGCACACACGTGCCAATCGCCTGCGTGCCTGCAATAATCGCCTTGCTTACAAACCCCTGAAAACTGCCTGATGGTTGCACATACACATTGCTTTGCGTAGTGCTGCCGTTGCCCAATGTGCCAACCGCATTATGACCGCATAGCCACAAAATACCCGCGCTGGTAATATAGCCGCTGGTGGTATAGCCGCCCACGTTTCTAACCAACGTGACAACATTGGTATGATTCAACGTGGTATTAATAAACGTGTTGCTGTCGGTCGTGGTGTTGTTGCCTAGCTGTCCGTTCACATTGCCGCCCGCGCTTTGCAATGAGCCACTCGTCAAAATAATCTGGCTCCAGTTTTGATAGGTTGCCCCATCAAACAACCCACACGCCTGCACCGCCGTCACCGTCTTGCCGCTGACTGTTGTCAGAATGTTGCGCTGCACCGTATCGCCCAGCCCCAACTGGCCTAAGTTGTTGTTGCCACACACATGCAATTTGCCATCACTCGTGCGTATTAATACATGCGCCCGGTCTACTTGGCTCACGCTCAACTCTTG
>JBJSYU010000077.1:0-2692 GCA_046089945.1 Candidatus Methylumidiphilus sp. | reverse complement strand
GAAGCTCTGATTACGTCTTTACTCCCTCCCCCTTGCAGGGGGAGGGCTGGGGTGAGGGTATTACAAACCAATATGTTTCCCCTCACCCTAACCCTCTCCCCACAGGGCGAGGGGACGTATTCAGAGCTTCCTTAAGGCAATATCGCGGTTAGGCTATCTGTAGCCATCGCGTTTTGGATTAGGCCCATATTGGTTGCCTCCTGGCTGGCTGTCTTGCACCATGAAAAACAGCAGCACAAGCCAGCCAATCAGCGGGATTATGCCGATCAACAACCACCAGCCACTGCGGCCCGTGTCATGCAGCCGCCGCATCCCCACGGCGATGGACGGGATGAAAATGCCCAGATTGTAGATTGCGCCTAATAGTCCAACGCTACTATCGCCAATCCGGCTACCAGCCACCCCGTCGATGATGCCTAGGACAATGCCAATAATCAGGTTGAACAGCACAAAATACCAATATTCCTGACGCCTTGCCCTGCCTTCAAAGCCCGCGTAATTTTGCAAAACCGCGACATACCAGTTCATACCAATCTCCTGTGAGTTTCCCCGGTTGAATGAGCTAACCTGCGGATGGGGAATGCTCCGCCGATTAAAACTGCCAAAGTTAAACTTCCGGCACAAAGAAAAACGGACTGCCCTCATGTCCGGCATGTTGCAAGGGCGCATATTGCGGCGATTGCTGGAAACCCACTTTCGCCGACGCGCCGCGCACTTGCCCAGCCACATCGCGGTACACATCATAATCCTCCAACACCGGGCGGCTGTTGCCGCGCAATACCTTCAAAAACGCATTGGCAAAAATGGAATGTTCGCCGCCGCCTTGGTCCATCACCGGCTTGACGCCGCCGGAAGTCAGCACGGTGCGCGCCTTGCGGCTGTTCATCGCTTTCAGCCATTTCTCGCGCTTGCTTTCGTCCATGCCATCGGGCAGTTTGGCGACGCCGGAGCCGGTCAACGCGCCGGCATAGCAGGAATCGGCGACCACCATGACATGGCGGGCGGGGATGATGCTGAGGTATTCGGTGATGCTTTGGCTGGATATCCAATTCGCCGAATTGCCGACTTCGGCGTCGGTGGGAAGCCAGTATGCGCTTTGCGTGGCGGCGTCGATTTCGCCGTGGCCGGCATAGTAAATCAGCAGGTTGTCTTTGTCGGTCAGGCGTTTGCTGATTTCATTCAGCGCCGTCATGATTTGATGGCGGTTGGCGTTGACCAGCAGTTGGGTTTTAAAACCGTATTTCTCGCGCAGCACCAATTCCACGCTTTTGGCGTCGCTGATTGGGGTTTTCAGCACCGGGTAAGTTTTGTAATCGGCGTTGCCGATAATCAGCGCATAGAAATGGCCGAAGTCCACATCCTTCGGGCGCGGCCCGGCGGGCGTGGCAGGCGGCAGGCTGTCCGCCGCTTCGGCGCTGGCGGCGACGAGGTTGACGCGCAGGTTGGCGCGGCGGTTTTTCTTGTCGGTGGCGGCGATGTCTATTTGCGTTTGTGCGCCGCTGACATTGACCGGCACGCGGAACACGCCGGAGGCGTCCACCGCCAGTGGCTGGCCGTTGACCAGCAGGGCGCTGAGGCCGTCGGTCGCGCTGATGCGGCCGACCAGTTCTTTTAAGCCACCGCCCGGCACTTGGATGCTGGGCAGGCCACGGGTCAGCGTGACTGGCGGGGCGATGATTTCGATGCTCGGCCCGCCGGCCAGTTGCAGCGGGGCGTCGCCGCTGGCCTGTTGTAGCTGCTCGACTTTGCCGCGCAAGGCGGCGATGTCGCGGGCGTCCGCCGCCAGTTCTTGCTTGCGCTGGTCGATCTTGCCGCGCTCCACGCCGCTGCCGGTCAGCCACGCGGTCAGTTCGCTGGATTTTTGCTGGTAGGCGTTGAGCTTGTCGTTGAGCGCGGTTTGCGCCTGCGCCAAGCCGCTGGCTTCGGCTTTGGCTTCTGGCTTGGCGGCGGGCGGCGACACGACGGCGGCTTGCTGGCGTTTGACGGTTTCGCGTTCGCGCTTCGCCGCTTGCCGTTCTTGGTTCAGCGCGGTTTGCAGGTCGGCGACTTTTGCCTGTTGCGTCCGCAGTTGCGCCTGCTTTTGCCGCAATTCTTCTTCCAGTTGGCGCAGGGCACCGTCGTCGGGCTGGGTCGGGGCGGCTTTTTCCTGCTGGATTTTGCGCCGGGTCTGTTCCAATTCGCTTTGCGTCTGGCGCAGCGCGTCTTGCTGGCCGGCCAATTGTTGCTGGGCGTCGGCAAGCTGGCCGCGCAACTGGCTGGCCTCGGCGCGGCTGCGTTCGGCTTCGGCGCGGACGCGCTGGCTTTCGTCGTTGAGGCTGGCGGTCATCTCGGTTAGCCGCGCCTGCTGGGTTTGCATCAATTATGTATCCGCTTTCTCTCTGAACTTCTCTATGGGCTCCGTAGCTTGTAGCTGCTTACATTTGAGTTGTTTTCCTTTGTGTCTCCTCAGAGCACTGACGCTTGAGAAGGTCTTCTTACAGTGCTTTGAGGAGACACCAAGAAAAAAACCTCAAATGTAAGCTACTGCAAGCTACAGAGACCATAGAGAAGTTCAGAGAGAAATACGACAAATAGTTGTTGTTAGATAGCCTGGTAGAGGATAATACCGTCGCTACCAGACCATGTGTGTATTTAGCATCAACTGGTCCTGTTGTTGGGAACACATGACAACCAGATCAGGGGTAAAATTTCG
>JBJSYU010000076.1:0-8270 GCA_046089945.1 Candidatus Methylumidiphilus sp. | reverse complement strand
CGACCTTGCCGATGTCGTGCAGCGGGGCGACCCAAAACAGCCGGTTGATGTTGTAGTCGGACAGGAAGCTGACGAAACGCGGGTTGAAGCGCAGCTTTTCCGCCAGCGCCTTGACGAAAATCCGTGTGCGGCGCAGATGGTTGGGGGTTTCGTGGCTGCTGGACTCGGCCAGCGAGGCCAAGGTCAGGATGGTCAACTCTTGGATGGCGGCGACTTCTTGTGTGCGCCGCAGCACTTCCTGTTCCAAATACAGCGCTTGGCCCTGCAAAAAATCGGCGGTGGCCTTGATCTGCAATTGCGCCTTGATGCGCGAGAGCAGGATCGGCGGGCTGATCGGCTTGCTGATGTAGTCCACCGCGCCCAGCTCAAAGCCTAACGCCTCGTCTTCGACCGCCGTCTTCGCGGTCAGAAAAATGACCGGTATGTTTGCCGTTTGCGGGTCTTGCTTGAGCCTGCGGCAGACTTCGTGGCCGCCCATCCCTGGCATCATGATATCCAGCAGGATAATGTCCGGCGGCTTGTGCGCCTGCGCCAGCCTGAGCGCGGATTCGCCGTTGTTGCTGACTTTGACCGTGTACACATCGCCGAGCAGGCCGCTCATCAAGGTCAGGTTTTCGGCGGAGTCGTCCACGATCAAGACGGTGTGTGGCCGGTGGGCGCTTTCTGGCGTGTGCATGGCGAAGTCTCCGCGTCACTGGGCAGTTTTTTCGAGCAGGCGCAAGGCTTGGTCGAAGGAAAAATGACTGACCTCCCGTTCAAATTGCTTGAAATCTGCGCCAAGCAGGTCTTGGAAAAAACCGCTGTCCTCAGCGAGGCAGTCCGTCGCCGCCGGGTCGCCGTCGGCCAGCAGCGCGGCCATGCGCGCGGCGAGGCCGGGGGCGGCGGTGTGCGGGGCGGGCGGCGCCGCCGCGCCTAGGCAGGCGTCGATGTGCCCGGTCAGGCTGTCGAGTTCGACGGCCAAGTCTTGCAACAGCGCGGCCAAGCGTCCACGCGGGGCATTATCCAAGATGGCCTGCTCCACGGCAAACGCCAGCGCCTGCAAGCCGGCGGCGCCTATCGTGCCGCAAATCCCTTTCAGCGTGTGCGCCCGCCGTTGCGCCGAGGCGTCGTCCGAGCTGTCCAAATCGGCGCGGATGCGGGCGGCGGCATCGGCATGGTGGGCGGTGAACTGGCGCAGGATTTTGGCGTACAGCGCGGTTTTGCCGTTCATGTTCGCCAGCCCCCGCGCCACCGCCAGCCCCGGAATGTCGCCAAACTGGCCCGAAGGGAAGGGCGCGTGCGCGGCCAACGGCGGGGCGGCAGGGGGCAAGCCTTGGAGCCACCGCGCCAGCACCGCGTACAGCCGCTTAGGCTCGATGGGCTTGGCGATGTGGTCGTCCATGCCAGCCGCGAGGCATTGCTCACGGTCGCAGGCCATCGCGTTGGCGGTCATCGCTACGATGGGCAGCGCCTGCAAGCGGCGGTCTTGGCGAATTGCACGGGTGGCGGACAGGCCGTCCATGACCGGCATCTGCATGTCCATCAGCACCAGATCGTAAGGCCGGGCGCGGAGCTTCTCCAAGGCCGCTTGCCCGTTGTCCGCGATATCCACGTCGATGCCGACGCCGCGCAGCAGTTCGGCGGCCACTTCCTGGTTGAGTTCATTGTCTTCGGCCAGCAGCACCCGCGCCCCGCGCAGCGCGGCCAAGCCGCCGCCGGCATCCGGCCCAGACGCGGGAGGAAGCGGGTGCTGGCCGGGATCGCCCCGGCCTAGGCGGGCGGTGAACCAAAAGCTAGACCCCTTGCCGTATTCGCTCTCCACGCCCACCGTCCCGCCCATCAGGTCCGCCAGGTTCTTGACTATCGCCAAGCCCAGCCCGGTGCCGCCGTATTGGCGCGTGGTGGTGGCGTCGGCTTGGTTGAAGGGCTGGAACAGCCGGGCCTGTTGCTCGGCGGTCAGGCCGATGCCGCTGTCGCTGACACGGAAGCGCAGCAGCGCGTCCGCGCCGTCCGCCTCGTCCAGCGTGACCGACAGCACGACGCGGCCGGCAGGCGTGAACTTGACCGCGTTGTTCAAATAATTCGCCAAGGCTTGGCGCAGCCGCAACGGGTCGCCTCGCAGGTGTCGCGGCGCCTGCGGGTCGATGTCGAACGCCAGTTCCAGCCGCTTCGCCTCGGCCTTTTCCGCGATCAAATCGACCGCGCCGCCGACCAGTTCGGCCAACGCAAAATCAGCTTTTTCCAGCGTCAGCTTGCCGGCCTCGATTTTCGAGAAGTCCAGGATATCGTTGATGAGCGACAGCAGATGCTCGCTGGAGCGCTGGATCTTCTCCAGATAGTTGCGTTGGCGCGGGGTCAGCCCGGTCTGTAGCGCCAGATGCGACATGCCGATGATGACGTTCATCGGCGTGCGGATTTCGTGGCTCATATTGGCCAGGAAATAGCTTTTCAGCGTGGACGCCTCCTCCGCCTGCTCTTTGGCCCGGGCCAGATCCTGCATGAACAGCCGCCGCTCGGTGATGTCGGCTATCGTGCCGACCATGCGCAGCGGCGCGCCGCCGGCGTCGCACTCCACCACCTTTGCGCGCGCCAGTATCCACAGCCAGCGGCCGTCGCGGTGGCGCAGCCGGTGTTCGGAGCGGTAGGCCGGGGTCTCGCCGCGCAGATGCGGCTCCAGCACGGCGTTGACCGCCGGCCAATCGTCGGGATGCACACGCTGCGCCCAGGCGCTGACATCGGGTTTCAGTTCGGCGACGGTGTAGCCTAGGATGGCGCAGAAGATATCGCTGAACACCTCGCGGCCGCTGGGGATGTGCCAATCCCACAGGCCCATGTCGCCGCCGTCCAGCGCCAATTCCAGGCGCTGCTGGCTGCGGGCGAGCTGCTGGCTGATGCTGATGCGCTCGCCGATGTCGCGGATCGAACACAGCATCGCCGGCCGGCCTTGGTAATGGAATGGCGAGGCGAGGACTTCCACCGGCACCCGCGCGCCGTCCTTTTTGATGTCCTCGGTCTCGACGCTGTAGCGCTGCCCGGCCTGCACGGCGGCCAGAGCCGCCTGCACTTTTTCCAGGTTTTCCGGCGGCACCACGACGCGGCTGTGCATGCCGACAAATTCTTGCCGCGTGTAGCCGTAGAGCGTATGCGCGTTGGGATTGGCGTCGAGGATTTGCCCCTGCATGTCGATGATTAAGATGGCGTCGGCGGAGTTTTCAAAAATGCCGCGGTAGTGGCTGGCGGTTTCGTTCAACTGGGCTTCCATCTGCTTGCGCGCGGTGATGTCCTCGTGCGCGGCGACCACGCCCGACAAGGGGCCATGCAGCGGGCTGGCGCGCAGCATGAACCAGCGCTGCCTGTCCGGGGAATGGCAGGGATATTCCAACAGGAATTCCTCGCGCTCGCCCGTCGCCACCGCCAACAGGCCGGCTTTGACGTCGGCCGCTTCCGTGTCGGGATTTTCGCCAACGGCATTCGCGCAAATCGCCAAATAATTGGCGCCGATGAAGGCGTTGGACGCCGGCGCGCCGTTGTCGGCGGCGAACTGCCGCCAGGCGCGGTTGACGGCGATGATCGTCCCGTCCACGTCCAACACGGCGATGTGCGCGGACAGCGAATCCAGCACGCTGAGGTTGAAGGCTTCGCTGGCCCGCAGCGCCGCCTCGATGCGCCGGCGCTCGACCTGCAACGCCGCCGCCAGCAGGCCGGCCAGCGCCATGGCGACCAAGAACAGCCACAGCGAGAGCAGGCTTTGCTGCTTGTCCGCCGCGTGGAACGGGCCTTGCCCCTCGCTGGTCGCCAGCACCGCCAGCGTCGCCGGAATCAACGCGCCCAGGGACGAACCCATCAGCGCGAAGCGCAGCGCCGACCACACCACCAGCGGCACCAGCACGAACACCCAGGCCAAGGCGTGGCCGCCCCAAGCCCCGCGCAGAAAAAACACCGCCGCGCTGGCCCCTAAGGCCAGCACGAGCCAGCCGGCGATTTCCATGCGCCGGGGCCAGAGTTTGGCCCACTCAAGCCACGAGACATTGAGCAGCCAAGGCGCGGCCAGCAACACGCCGAGAAAATCGCCCGCCCACCAGATCAGCACCGCCGACCCGGTTTCGCCGTCGGCCAGCCAGTCGAACAGCAGCAGACTGCCGACGCCCCAGCCGGCGCTGACGGCCATGCCGACCGCCGCCGACAGCGCAAACACTGGAATGTCGCAGAGCCGGTCAAACGCCGGGTGGAACGCCAGCCGTCGCAGTAGGCACGCGGTGAGCAGCGGGCCTAGCGTGTTGCCTGCGGCGATGCAGACGGACAGCCCCCAGGGCGAGCCGATGGCGACGTTGGCGGCCAGCGCGCCGATGAACACGCCCGGCCAGCAGCCCCACCCCCAGCGCAGCAAGGCGGCGACGGCGATGCCGGTGGGCAGCCACAGCAAGGTGATGTTCGAGCCGAAATACGGCAGCAACAGGCCCAGCCGGCCGGTGATGAAATACGCGCACGCCAAAAGCAGCGTCCTGCTTTGTTGTCGCCGCCCATTGTCTGTCTGCCTGCGCATGTTCCGCCGCTGTCTTGTGGTGTGCCGCCGCCGCACATTGCCGCCGCGCCTACGCCAATCATAACAGGACGCCGCAGGATTCCAGCAGGCCGGGCAGGCGGTTGCGGCGGAAAACCCGCCGCCGCATTTGAGGCTTGCCGACAAGCCGTCTACAATCACGCCCTTGCCAGCTAAAGGAAGCTCTGAATAAGTCCCCTCGCCCTGTGTGGAGAGGGTTAGGGAGCAAAAACTTAATCAGCGCTTCCTTAAACACGTCTTACCAAAGGAGTCCGCTTGTGCCCATCGCCGAAGAATTTGCCGCCCGCGCCGCCGAATTGGCGGACGCCGGCCGTTTAATCCATGCCCGTGGCTGGGTGCCCGCGACCAGCGGCAACTTTTCCGCCCGGCTTTCCGACGGCAGCATCGCCTTGACCGTCTCCGGCAAGCACAAGGGCGAGCTGACGTTGGACGACATCATGCGCGTGGACGCGGAGGGCCGCCCGCTGGACGGCAAGAAGCCGTCCGCCGAAACCTTGCTGCACACCCAGCTATATCGCCGCTATCCGCAGGTCGGCGCGGTGCTGCACCCGCATTCGCCGAACTCGATGCTGGCCTCGAAGCTGTTCGCCCACGAGCTGGTGCTGGAAGGCTATGAGCTGCTGAAGGCGCTGGACGGCATCGCCACCCACGAAACCCGCGTCGCCGTGCCGATTTTCGCCAACGACCAGAACATCGCCAGGCTGTCGCTGCGGGTCGAGGAACACATCGAAATGCACGGCGACATTTTTGGCTACATCATCGCCGGCCACGGGTTTTACACCTGGGGCGCGACGGTCAAGGACGCGCTGCGCCATGTCGAGGCGTTAGAATATTTGTTCGACATTGAAATCCGCCTGCACGGCCTTAGGCCACGGTAGTTTGGTTTTTCCGCCCACTGAATTTGACGAGGAGTTGACACCCCATGAGCATACTGAGCATCCATGGCGAAGACGGCCTGCCCTTAGGCGCTGTGGCCCACGATTTCGAGACCATCGCCGCCACGCTGGGCGCGCTGGGCGTGGCTTTCGAGCGCTGGTCGGCGGAATGCGCATTCGCCGCCGACGCCGACCAAGACGCGGTGCTGGCCGCCTATGCCGGCCCAGTGGCGCGGCTACAGGCGCAATATGGCTTGCAGTCGGCGGACGTGGTCTGCGTCAGCCCGGATCTGCCGCAGAAGCAGGAACTGCGCGCCAAGTTCCTCGGCGAACACACCCACAGCGACTTTGAAATCCGCTTTTTTGTCGAAGGGCGCGGGCTGTTTTATCTGCACCCCGACGACAAGGTCTATGTGGTGCTGTGCGAGCAAGGCGACTTGATCTCCGTGCCGGCCGGCGTCAAGCATTGGTTTGACATGGGCGCGGAGCCACAACTGAAGTGCATCCGCCTGTTCACGACGCCGGACGGCTGGGCCGCCGACTTCACCGGCAGCGGCATCAGCGGCGCGTTCCCCACCATTGAGCAGTTTGTCGAGGCGCATGCATGATCCGGGCTATTTTGCTGGACATTGAGGGGACCACCTCGTCCATTTCCTTCGTCAAGGACGTGCTGTTCCCCTACGCCCGCGAGCATATGGCGGCGTTTGTGCGCTCGCATGCCGAAGACGCCGAGGTGCGCGCCATGCTGGCCGATGTGGTGTTTTTGAGCGGCCGGCCGTTGGACGACGCCCAAGCCGTCGAGACGCTGCTGCGCTGGATCGACGAAGACCGCAAAGCGACGCCGCTGAAAGCCCTGCAAGGGCTGATCTGGGAGTCGGGCTACCGCAACGGCGATTTCCACGGCCACATTTACCCCGAAGTCGCCCGCAAGCTGCACGAATGGAACGAGCGCGGCTTGTCGCTGCATGTCTATTCCTCCGGCTCGACCCACGCCCAGCAGTTGTTGTTCGGCCACACCGAATACGGCGACCTGACGCCGCTGTTTTCCGGCTTTTACGACACCCGCGTCGGCGCCAAGCAAGACGCCCATTCCTACCGCGCCATCGCCACGCAAATGGCGTTTCCGCCGGCCGAGATTCTGTTCCTGTCCGACATGGAGGCCGAGCTGGACGCCGCCCGCGAAGCCGGCCTAAAAACCTGCCAATTGCTGCGGGAAGGCGCTGCGGCAAGCAAAAACCATCCTCACGCGGTCGATTTTGACGCCGTCAAACTGATCGTTTAAATAAAATAGTTATTTCCAATTTGGAAAATATCGCTTATTTTGGCTAAGGCAACGCTAGGTTTTTTGCGGTTTTGCCGGGTGCGCCTTGCTGTTGGCCTGAAATGTGCTTAAAAAAATTGCACAATTTAGGGTTGCCACGAGGCGTGTTTAGTCAGTAAAGTTTAAGCCTAACTAAGGGGTGTCCTGGATTCCCCAAGCTGTAGCGTTTACGCAGCCATCAACCAGCGAGGATTTAATGCATGATTTTTAAACGTTCAGGCCAGCAAGCCGCAGGCGGCATCAGCCGCCGCGCTTTTTTAAACCGAGTGGGCGTCGCGGCGGCCGCTTCCCTGTTGGTGCCTTCGGCCGACGCCTTCGCCCTGTCTCTGGGGAAGCAGCGCCGCATCAGTTTGTTCAACACCAACACCCGCGAGGAATGGGGCTTCATCTGCTCGCCGCAGCAGAATTACGACACCAACCTGCTGTCCGACTTCAGCCACTTCCTGCGCGACCACCGCACCGACGAGGCCCGCATCATGGACCCGGCGCTGCTCGATCTGCTTTACGCCGTCACGGTGCTGACCGGCGGGCGCGGCGAGTACAACATCATTTCCGGCTACCGCACGCCGGAGACCAACCAGATGCTGCGCAAGGCCAGCCACGGCGTCGCCGAGCATAGCCTGCACATCCAAGGCAAAGCCATCGACCTGCGCACCCACGATGTCAGCACGCGCACCATCCAGCAAGTGGCGCTGTCCTTGCAGCAAGGCGGCGTCGGCTACTACCATTCCGCCGACTTTGTCCACATGGACACTGGCGACATCCGCTCCTGGTAATTCTTATTCGGGTGGCCGTCCGGCCACCCACCCGCCCCCCCGCGATTTTCAGCCTGCCGCCGCGCTCTTGAAAAGCGCCAAGCGCCTTTGTTACCCTTTCGCCTCCAACCTTTTTAAATAACCCATGCCCGGCCCGCGCCGGCGAATGGGGCAGGCAACGGAGCGGCAGCGATGACGGCCAATGGCAACGACGACCCCGGCTTGGGCGGCGGGGATATTCTTTTTTCCACCCCCGACGAACTGCGCCGCCTGACGGTGGCGCTGGCCGGGCAAGCCCGGCGGCACTTGGACATCGTCAGCCGCGCGCTGATGCCGTCGGTGTACGCCGACCCTGAGTTCATCGCGGTGGCGAAGCGGCTGGCCTTGTCCAAGCGCGGCCAAATCCGCATCATCGTGTTGAACCCGGAAGCCTTGATCGCCCAGGATGGCCACCGTCTGGTCGAGCTGGCGATGCGGGTCAGCAGCCACATGCAAATCCGCCGGCCCGGCCCCGACCATCTGGACTTCAACGAAGCCCTGCTGTTGGCCGACCGCCTCGGCATCATCCACTGCAAGCTCTCCGACCGCTACGACGGCGTGGCGAACTTCCGCGCCCCGCAACGCGCCGCCGAACTGGCCGAGCGCTTTGCCGCGCTGTGGGAAAACGCCGCATTGATTCCACATTTCCGGCGCTTGATGCTGTGAGCGGCATGGAGTCTTCCGCCAACCTGCGCGTGCGCCTGCTGCTGCCGCTGAGCTTGGTGGTGACGGTGACGGTG
>JBJSYU010000075.1:0-5170 GCA_046089945.1 Candidatus Methylumidiphilus sp. | reverse complement strand
CCGTGGTCGATTCGATGCCGGTGGCGACTTTGCTGCTGGACGAGGCCGGGCGCATTGTGCTGGACAACCATGCGTACAAGACGCTGGACAGCGACCTTGGCCTGCGCGAGCCTTCGGCGATGTTCCTCAGTGTGCTGCGCGAGGAGATGGGCGAGGAGTGGGAGCGCCTGCGGCGGGCGCGGCGCGGCTTCCGCAACCGCGAAGTCCGCTACGACCGCGGCGGGCGTTTCGGGCCGCGCTGGTTCGCCTGCTCCGGCACGTGGTTCAGCCGAGGCGACGGCAGCGTGGACGGTTTTTTCCGGCAAAACGCGCAGACTTATTTGCTGCTGACTTTGGACGACATCACCCAGCAGAAGAAAAGCGAGGCGGAAATCCGCCTGAACGCCTTGAAGGCGCTGATGGCGGATGAGGAAAAAATCCAGAGTTTCCGCGAAACCCTGCTCGGCGCGATGCACCACATCCAAGGCCCGATCAATCTGCTGAACGCCGCCAAGACCCTGTTGGAGCGGCGCGGCGGCGAACAGCAAAACCGCGCGCTGCTGTACATCCTGGATCAAATCCTCTCCGCCGGCGAGGAGTCGATCAGCCGCTTGAAGCATTGCCTGCCGGAGGCCCGCGATGCCGGCAGCATGGGGCCGGTCAACCTCAACCAACTGCTGCACGAGACCTTGACGCTGCTGACCCAGCGCATGCTGTCGGCCGGCGTGGTGGTCGATTGGAAGCCGACGCCGGTGCTGCCGACGGTCATCGGCATGGAAAACCGCCTGCGCGCGATGTTCAAGCAAATTTTGGAGAACGCCATCGACGCGATGAACCAAAGCGGCGTGCCAGTGCGCGAACTGCGCATCGCCACCTGGCCGGACGGCGAGCTGGTGCATGTCTGCATCGAGGACACCGGCCCCGGCATTGCCGACACCCTGCGCGTGAAAGCCTTCGAGCCGTTTTTTTCCACCAAAAACGTCGGCGGCCGGCGGCATTCCGGCATGGGCTTGACCATGGCGCAGGAAATCGTCAACCAGCACCACGGCATGATCCGCTTCGACCCGAACTGCCGCGAGGGTTGCCGGGTGCATATCCAACTGCCTGTACAGGCACAACATATTGCCGAGCAAAAGACCGCCCATGGTTGAACGCACCGCTCTGATTGAGCAAGAACTGGAAGCCCTGTACCAAGTCAGCCGGGTGCTGAACAGCCCCTCGGCGTTGAAAGACAAGATGCAGAACGTGTTGGAAGTGCTGCACGAACAAGCCGGCATGCGCTCCGGCATGCTGGCGCTGCGCGAGTTGCAGACCGACGCGCTGGTGGTCTGCGCGGTGCGCCACAGCGGCGGCAAGGCCCGCGAGCCGGTGCGCTACGAGCCGGGCGAGGGGCTGATGGGGGCGATTTTGGACGCCGGCTACACGATAGTCGTCGAACGCATCGCCGACGAGCAGCGCTTCATCGGCAAGCTGGGGCTGTACGACCCGGACCTGCCGTTCATCGGCGCGCCGATCCGCGTCGGCGCCGACGAAGTCGTCGGCGTGTTGGCGGCGCAGCCGGTGGATCGCTTCATGCTCGGCGAACGCGCCCGCTTCATGGAAATGGTCGCCAACCTCATCGCGCAGAGCGTGGAAATGCTGCGCGGCATGGAGCAGCGGCAAAAGGACTTGACCGAGGAGCGCGACCACCTCAAGCAATCGCTGCGCAAAAACTACGGCTTCGAGAACATCATCGGCCACACCCCGGCAATGCTGCGCGTGTTTGAACTTGTCCGCCAAGTCGCCAAGTGGAACACCACCGTGCTGATACGCGGCGAATCCGGCACCGGCAAGGAAGTCATCGCCAACGCCATCCACTACCACTCCGCCTGCGCCGGCGGGCCGTTCATCAAGCTCAACTGCGCCACGCTGCCCGACAACCTGCTCGAATCCGAACTGTTCAGCCACGAAAAAGGCGCGTTCTCCGGCGCCTTGAGCCAGCGCAAAGGCCGCTTTGAACTCGCCAACCAAGGCACGATTTTCTTGGACGAAATCGGCGAAATCTCCGCCTCGTTCCAGGCCAAGCTGCTGCGCGTGCTGCAAGAGGGCGAATTCGACCGCGTCGGCGGCAGCCAAACCTTGAAAGTCCGCGTGCGCATCATCGCCGCCACCAACCGCAACCTCGAAGACGACGTCGAAGAAGGCCGCTTCCGCGAAGACCTGTATTACCGCCTCAACGTCATGCCCATCGTCATGCCGCCCTTGCGCGAGCGGCTGGAAGACATCCCCGAACTCGCGCATTTTTTGCTGGGCCGCATCTCCAAGCAGCAGGGCGGCCGCCCGCTGGAAATCAAAGAAAGCGCCATCCGCCTGCTGATGCGCCACGACTGGCCGGGCAATGTCCGCGAACTGGAAAACACGCTGGAACGCGCCAGCATCATGAGTCCGGCCGGCGTCATCGACCGCGACGCCGTCGCCCAGACCGGCTTGGAAGAAGAATTGTCCATGGCCACCCTCCCCGCCGCCGCCAAGCCGGAGTTCAACACCGAAGGGCTGGACGAGCGCGAGCAAGTCATCGCCGCCCTCGAACAAGCCGGCTGGGTGCAAGCCAAAGCCGCCCGCCTCCTCAACATGACCCCCCGCCAAATCGCCTACCGGGTGCGCATACTCAACATTAGGATGAAGCACATCTGACGGCCTCCCAAGCCCGATGCCGAAAGAATCTTCGCCATTCCACCCGGCCGCCGGCATCCAGCGTCAGGGAATGGCGAACTGGCCGGGTTCCACGCAACAAAATTCAGGGAAAGCGGTCTTTTAAGGCTGCCGATGGCTTTGTCTTGGAGTCCAAAGCTTGCTTTGGACGGACTTGCAATGTCTAAAGCAAGCTTTGGACTCCAAAATGCTGACCTAAACCCCCTAAGGAAACCCCAGCCCCATGACCCCGGAAGCCTTCATCAAAAAATGGCAAGACGCCAAGACTAAGGAAAAATCCGCCGCGCAGGAGCATTTCATTGACCTATGCCGGTTAATCGGCGAACCCACCCCGAACGAAGCCGACCCGGAAGGCGTGTGGTATTGCTTCGAGAAAGGCGCGGCCATAACCGGCGGCGGCAGCGGTTGGGCCGACGTGTGGAAAAAGGGCTGTTTCGGTTGGGAATACAAAGGCAAGGGTAAAAGCCTAGTGGCGGCATTGCGGCAACTGCAAGGCTATTCCCTTGCCTTGTATTCGCCGCCGCTGTTGATCGTCTGTGATTTGGATACTATCGTCATACACACCGCCTTTACTAACGCGGTGCAAGAAACCCATGTCATAACCCTAGCCGACCTTGCCAAACCCGAAGCCCGGCAGAAACTCAAATGGGCATTTACCGACCCCGAACGCCTGCGACCGGGCAAAACCCGCGAAGCCCTGACCCAAGACGCCGCCCACCGTTTCACCACCTTGGCGCAAGGTTTACACGGGCGCGGCTTTGAACCGCACCGCGTCGCCAACTTCCTTAACCGCCTGCTGTTTTGCCTGTTTGCGGAAGATTGCGACTTGCTGCCCCGGCAACTGTTTTCCCGCCTGTTAGAAGGCGCGGCCAAAGCGCCACAGCACGGCGAAGCCCTGTTAAAAGGCTTATTCCAAGCCATGGCAACCGGCGGCGTGTTTGGCGTCGAGGTTATCGACTGGTTTAATGGCGGGTTATTCAGCGACGGCGACACCCTGCCGTTAAACGCCGACGAATTCAAGCAGTTATTATCCTTGTCGCGGCTGGATTGGAGCGACATTGAACCGGCCATATTCGGCACATTATTCGAGCGCGGGCTAGACCCGGCCAAGCGTTCCCAATTGGGGGCGCACTATACCGACCGCGCCGCCATCCTGCGTTTAATCCACCCGGTTATCCGTAAGCCGCTGTTAAGCGAATGGGAAGCCGTCAAAGCCGACATATTAAAGGACAAGACCAAGGCCAAAACCAAGGCGCAAAAGGCTTATGTCGGCTTTTTGGAGCGCCTGCGGCAATTCCGCGTGTTAGATCCGGCTTGCGGTTCCGGCAACTTCCTCTATCTGGCTTTGCAAACCCTGAAAGACTTGGAACACCAAGCCATCTTGGAAGCCGAAACCCTAGGGCTGCCGCGCCAGTTTCCGAGTGTCGGGCCGGAATCCGTCCACGGCATAGAGCTAAACCCCTACGCGGCGGAACTGGCGCGGGTAACAGTGTGGATAGGCGAAATTCAATGGATGCTGCAACACGGCCTAGACTTGAACAGAAACCCGGTATTGCGCCCACTGGACACCATCGAACAACGCGACGCGGTATTAAACCCCGACGGCACGGAATCGCCCTGGCCGGCGGCGGATGCCATTGTGGGCAATCCGCCGTTTTTGGGCGGTTCCAAACTATTGGGCGGCTTAGGCGAAGACTACACGCAAGCCCTACGCGCCTGTTATCAAGGCCGAGTGCCGGGCGGTGCGGACTTGGTGTGTTATTGGTTTGAAAAGGCGCGGGCGCACATTGAAACCGGCCAAGCCAAGCGGGCCGGGTTGGTTGCCACTAACAGCATCCGGGGCGGCGCAAACCGCAAGGTATTGGAACGCATCAACGCCAGCGGGCATATATTCCATGCTTGGGGTGATGAGCCTTGGATTAACGACGGCGCGGCGGTCAGGGTAAGCCTTGTCGGGTTTTCGGGGAAATCCGAGGGCTTGCCGCTAGTGTTGGATGGGAATTCGGCTAGTGAGATATATGCCGATTTGACGGCGGGAAAAGTCAATGGAGCAGATTTGGACTTAACGCAGGCGAAGTGTCTACCTGAGAATACTGGAATTAGTTTTGAGGGCACGAAGAAATACGGCGATTTTGATATTCCGGGAAAATTGGCAAGGACTTGGCTAAATTCCCCTAACCCACATGGAAAATCAAATAGCCATGTTTTAAAGCCTTGGGCTAATGGTATGGATATAACCCGTCGTTCTTCTGATACTTGGATTATCGATTTTGGATGTGCTATGAAAGAAGACGAAGCATCTTTATATGAATTGCCTTATAAGTGGATTTTTGAACGTGTTAAGCCTAAACGCAAAGATGCTAAATGGTGGCTTCATGAGCGACCACGCCCTGAGTTGCGCACCTGATTGACTGACAAAACGGGCCAAAGAGGGCGGAAGGCGGGGCAAACTATGCGTCCGAACCGATTCCAAAGGACGCCTTCGCCATGCCCCAGCCTT
>JBJSYU010000074.1:0-4676 GCA_046089945.1 Candidatus Methylumidiphilus sp. | reverse complement strand
CTCCAGCGTGGGAATGCAGCTTTTGACGCTCCAGCGTCGTATTTCGGGACGCTGGAGCGTCCCCGACGGCATTCCCACGCTGGAGCGTGGGAACGATCAAACGATCAAATTATTCCGCTGGTTCCCAAGCTCCGCTTGGGAACGAGAGGAATGACGGGGGTTTAAAGCTTCGTGCAGCACCGCCTCCAACAAGCGGCGGCTGTCGGCGGCGGTGCTGGCAAGCTGGGTTTCCAATTGGTCGCACAGTGCCATTAACTCGTCTACTTTGGCGACTATTCGGTTTTGTTCGGGGAGAGGTGGTATTACTATGGGAAGCCGTTTAAGTTTGGCTGCTTTAATTCCCTTGGCCGTGAGTCCAGTAGCCGTTTTGTCCAAAATACCCTTGAAAGGCTCGGATAGAATATAAAGAACCAAAAAATTTGGATTCATAGCCCCGTAAATCCTCAAGTTGATTACTCGTTGGGCTAAGGCAAATATTTCGGGAATATTTACTACAGCGGCATTCCCCATTGGCGCTTCCGTTGTAAAAAGTACGTCACCGTTTTTCGGAATGCCTCTAGTCATCCATTTTGCATAGGCTTCTTCAGCCAAGAACTCCTCCGGTAAGAGATTGACGAAGCCTTGCTTGACGTTCTTTGCTGTAATTAGGCGTACCCCTGATTCAACCTTGGCAGGCGTCTGACCACGGTAGTCAATGAATAACGCCAAGTCCGCCAAACCACGCCACACCCACGATAGCGGCACGCCCCATCTTGCCTCACTAGCCAATAAGTCTTGAGCCTCGCTATCGGCTCGTCGATCCTGTTTCGCTATGGCTTTGCGAATTTCGTCATTCCGAGCAAGCGATATGAATACCGGTTCGTCGTTGGGGTCTTGCGGCACCAGTTTTCCGCGCACGGCGAGGTTGAGGATGGTTTGGCGCAGTTGCTTGATGTGCGCTGGGCGGGTGGTGAGGCTTGCGAGGTTTTGCAGAAAAAGCGCCTCGCGCCTAGGCGCAAACTCGGCTGGGGTTGCGGCGTGGGGGTTGGCGTTTGGGTGGTTTGGCGTGGGGTCGGCGGGGTTTTGGAGTTGTTCGAGGCTGGCCGCGACAAGCCGGTCGCGGCTGCGCTCCCGCTCAGTTTGCGCCGCTCCCAACCGGTCGCACAGCGCCATCAATTCATCCACCTTGGCGACTATTCGGTGCTGTTCGGCGAGTGGTGGGAGTGGAAAACTTAGCGTTAAGGCGTCAGATGTGCCCAGGCGCGGCATTTTCATGCCATACATTAGCTTATCAACTCGATCCATGGTAAGCGGCGAATTGAGTATCAGTTTTGTATATTCTGGAACTATTCCACAATAGCAGCGAATTGGAATAATTTCGGTGGTGCAGACGCCATTTTGATCTGCAACCAATACTTTATTTAGGTATGGCCGCAATTTTCCAAATAAAACGTCGCCAATTCTAAAAACTGTTTTAGTGCTTAAAAAAGGGCGATCTGCTGATGTGACTCTTTCAATTAATCTTGATGTGACTTTCTCAATATCTTCAAGGTCTAATACCCATAGATATTGGTCTATTTCTGCGTTTGAATTTACTTTTTCAGGGACTCCATACTGTGCAACTTCACCTAGACAAGTAAAGACCCAACAATCGGGAACATCAAAGGCTGTCTCATCCAAAACCGCCAAGCCGCCAATGGATTCGCCTGCCTCTCCGCTTTTCTTGGCGTCTTTGCGCCTCGAAACAAGCCCCAGCTTTTGCTTCTCCCCCCGAATCCGCCCAATCAACTCCGAAGCCGGCTCATCATTAGGATCTTGCTCCACCAATTTGCCGCGCACGGCCAAGTCCAATATAAACCGCCGCAGGCGCGGGATGGCGTCCGGGGCTTCGCTGATGCGGTCGAAATGTTGCAGCAAGTGTTCAGGGTTCATGAGGGTTTTAACGCGGGGCGGAATCGAACTCGGGCAGAATCAAGAATAACCAAATGGCCCGGAATCTGGCCGACCAATTCCGGCAACATCAAAAAACGCCGGAGCAATTGGGCTATTTCCCCGGCAGTGCTGGTCTCTTCCACCCGCAGCACTAGGCGGCCTGGGGTGTGTTCTGGCGGGTAATTGCGGATATCGCAAAAATCAAGGTCACGGGTGACCAAAATCCATCCTTGCGCCTGGGCGCGTTGGTCAATGCGTTCATCCGTCGCATCGCCTAGGCCAATATCGCGGACGTGCCAAGCCTGATGGCCCGCATCGACCAGCGCCCGCAAGGCTGACCTTGGCATATTGGCATCCAGTAGGAAGTCCATCAGGCGACCTGGGGGAGTCTGTGGAAAGATTCCTGCTGCACTAAATCATTGGCGAACGCCAAAGCCGCGAGGATATCGTCCCGCGTCAAATCATATTCCCGCTGCACGTCTTCGATGGCCATGCCGGCGGCTAGGCTGCCGACAACGATGGAGACCGGCACGCGGGTTCCCTGAATGAATGGCCGGCCATGGCAGCTGGTGGGGTCGATTTGAATGCGGTTGATATGGGACATGGTTTTCTCGCGTGTCGGGTGTGGGTGGCTGCGCCGATTTTACCGCAGCCTGCGGCCTTTGGCGGTCAGCCGGTATTTCTGCGCCGGGCTGTTGGGCGATTGCGGCTGGGTCATTTCGATCCAGCCGCCCGCCAAGGCCGGTTGCAGATAAGTTTTCCTGAAACTGGGGCGGTGCTTCAAGCCCAGCCGGTTGAGCAGTTCGCCCGTCTTGAGCGCTTCATCACTTTGGAAAGCTGCCAGCAGTTGCTTGACTGGGTCGCTTACTGGGTCGCTTACTGGGTCGGTCAGCGCCGTCTCAGCCATTGCGGTGTGCAGGGCTTGCAGCATGAAGGCGACAAACGGGGCGGCGTCGGCGCTGCGGTCGGCGTCGGCCAAGGCTTGATAGTAGGCGTCTTGCCGGTCGCGGACGACGGTTTCCACCGGCAGATAGGCCAACAGCGGTTTCCAGCGGCTCAAGATCAAAGTTTGCCATAAGCGGCCCAAGCGCCCGTTGCCGTCGGCGAAGGGGTGGATGAACTCGAATTCATAATGGAACACGCAACTGGCGACCAGCGGATGCAACGCGCCGCTTGCCAGCCATGCCAGCAAATCCTGCATCAAAGTCGGCACCCGGCTGGCGGGCGGGGCCATGTGCATCAGCGCGTCGCCCCGGTAAATGCCGACGCCGCCGGCCCGGAAATGCCCGGCATCATCGAGCAGCCCGGCCATCAACAGGCCATGGGCGGCCAGCAGATCCTTGATGGCGGTGGGCTGCCAGCGCGGCAGGTGTTCATAGGCGGCAAAGGCGTTGCGCACTTCTTGGATCTCACGCGGCAGGCCCAGCACCCGCTTGCCGTCCAGCACGGCGGTCACTTGCTCCAGGCTTAAGGTGTTGTTTTCGATAGCCAGCGAGGCTTGGATGGTGCGGATGCGGTTGCCGCGCCGAAGCTGGGGCGAAAGCTCGGTTTCCGTGACGAACGACCAGCGCCCCAGGGTTTCGCCAATCTGCCCGACCCAATCCAAAATGGCCGGCGTGATGGTCAGCGGCGGCTGGTAACGGCTCACCGCAGCAAGGCTTCCGCCAAGATGGCTTTAAGCTGGCCGCGCAGGTCGGCGGCTTTTTGTTCGTCCTGTTCCAGCTTGGCGAGCAGGGTTTGCGGGTCGCCGTGGTCTAGGGCGGTGGTGTGCGGGTTTTTGCAATCGAGGTTGTAATGGCGCGCCTTGATGTCGTCTATGCCGACTTTCCACGCGACTTCGGAAGGCTGGCGGCCTTGCCGCGCCGGCCCGCCCCACCAATCCACGCAGGCTTGCAGATGTTCGACTTTGATCGGCCGGGTCATCGAATAGGCTTTTTGCCCCTGCGGAACGCGGTGTTCATAAAACCAGATGTCTTGCGTCGGCTGGCCTTTGTCGAAAAACAGCAGGTTGGTGCCGATGCTGGCGTAAGGCTTGAACACGCTGTTGGGCAGGCGGACGACGGTGTGCAGATTGCATTCTTCCAGCAGGTGTTCCTTCAGCCGGGTTTTGACGCCTTCGCCAAACAGCGAGCCGTCGGGCAGCACGATGGCGGCGCGGCCGCCCGGCTTCAGCAGGCGGATGAACAAGGCCAGAAACAGGTCGGCGGTTTCCTTGGTGCGGAAATGGGCGGGGAAGTTGGATTCGATGCCGTCTTCCTCGCGCCCGCCAAACGGCGGGTTGGTGAGGATAATATCCACCCGCTCGGCCGGGCCGTAGCTGGCATAAGGTTTCGCCAAGGTGTTGTCATGGCGCACAAAACTGGGGTCTTCGATGCCGTGCAGCAGCATGTTGGTGACGCAGAGCATGTGCGGAAGCTGCTTTTTTTCCACCGCCCGCAGGCTGGCCTGCATCCGCTCCTCGTCGCCGAGTTTTTTGACGTAGCGCTCGCGCATGTGGCGGATGGCGCAGGTCAGAAAGCCGCCAGTGCCGCAGGACGGGTCAAACAGGATTTCGCCGGGTTTCGGGTCGATGCGATCCACCATGAAGGCGGTGACGGCGCGCGGGGTGTAATACTCGCCGGCGTTGCCCGCGCTTTGCAGGTCGTTCAGCAGTTGCTCGTAAATGTCGCCGAAGTGCTTGCGCTCGGCCAGATTGTTGAAGTCCACGCCGCTGATTTTGTTGACGACTTGTCGCAACAACTGGCCGGATTTCATGTAGTTGTAGG
>JBJSYU010000073.1:0-4706 GCA_046089945.1 Candidatus Methylumidiphilus sp. | reverse complement strand
GCCAGGGTTGCAACCCCCGCAATAAAAAACCATTGATTTAACGGAACGCTTACGATGAGCCACGAAAGCCAAGACGAATCCCCGAAAGGCATCGCCATTATTGGCATGGCCGCCCGCATGCCGGGCGCTGCGAACCTGGATGCCTTCTGGGCAAACCTGCGCGACGGCGTGGAATCGATAGCCCGCTTCACTGAGGAGGAACTGCTAGAGTCCGGGCTGGTGGATTTGGAGACCATCCGCCATCCGCTGTTCGTGCCGACCAAGGGCATACTCGATGATGTGGACTTGTTCGACGCCGCCTTCTTCGGCATTTCCCCGCGTGAGGCCGAATTGATGGACCCGCAGCACCGGCTGCTGATGGAATGCGCAGTCGAAGTGTTGGAACACGCAGGCTACGACGCCGAGACCTATCCGGGGCGCATCGCCGTGTTCACCAGCGTCGGCATGAACACCTATCTGCCGTTCAACATCTTGTCGAATCCCGGCTTGGCCGAGGAAGTCGGCGGCTTCCAATTGTCCATCTATAACGACAAGGACTTCGTGCCGACGCGCATCGCCTATGCGATGAACCTGAAAGGGCCGGGCGTGGACATCGGCACCGCCTGCTCCTCGTCGCTGGTCAGCACACATTTCGCCTGCCAGCATTTGCTGACCTACCAGTCGGACATGGTGCTGGTCGGCGGCATCTCGGTGCATCTGCCGCAAAAGACCGGCCATGTCCACGAGGCCGGCACGGCGTATTCCCCGGACGGCCATTGCCGCCCCTTCGACGCCACGCCCAGCGGGCTGGTCGATGGCAATGGCATGGCGGCGATTGTGTTGAAGCGGCTGGAAGACGCCCTTGAAGACGGCGACCACATTTATGCGGTCATCAAAGGCAGCGCCATCAACAACGACGGCGCGGCGAAAGTGGGCTATGCCGCGCCCAGCGTGGCCGGCCAAGCCGAGGTCATCGTCGAGGCGCAGGCCATCGCCGGCGTGCATCCCGACAGCATTTCTTATGTCGAAGCCCATGGCACGGCGACGCCGCTAGGCGATCCCATCGAAGTCGCCGCGTTGACCGAGGCGTTCCGCGTCGGCACCGAGCGCAAAGGCTATTGCGGCCTGGGTTCAGCGAAGTCGAACATCGGCCATGTGGACAAGGCGGCGGGGCTGGCCGGGCTGATTAAAACCGTGCTGGCGATGCGCCACGGCCAGCTTCCGCCCAGCCTGCACTACCAAGCGCCCAATCCCCGGCTGAACCTGCCGGAAACGCCGTTTTATGTGGTCGGCAGTCTGCGCGACTGGCCCCGCGACGGCCAGACGCCGCGCCGCGCCGGCATCAGTTCCTTCGGCGTCGGCGGCACCAACGCCCATGCCATCATCGAGGAAGCCCCGGCCGT
Source organism: Candidatus Methylumidiphilus sp. (assembly GCA_046089945.1). Taxonomy (GTDB): domain Bacteria; phylum Pseudomonadota; class Gammaproteobacteria; order Methylococcales; family Methylococcaceae; genus Methylumidiphilus. The sequence goes on along the minus strand of JBJSYU010000073.1, from coordinate 3,324 downwards.
GCCGCCGGGTTCGCCCGCGCTGCCTTCGCAGATTGTCACCGTCTCGGCAAAAACCGAAGCCGCGCTGGCCGAGGCGGCGGCGAACCTCGCCGCTTATTTGGAGCAGAACCCCGGACAGGACTTCGCCGATGTCTGCCACACGCTGCACCGCGGCCGTCGGCCCTACGCCCACCGGTTGGCCTTCGCCTGCGGTTCCGCCGCCGAGGCCGTCGCCGCGCTGCGCGGCGGGCGGCGCGGCCAAGGCGCGCAGCACAATGGCGTGGTGTTCATGTTCCCCGGCCAAGGCAGTCAATATCTGGGCATGGCGGCGGCCTTGCACCGCCATGAGCCGGTGTTCCGCGAACACCTAGACCGCTGCGCGGATTTGCTGCGGGCTGATTTGGGTTTGGATCTGCGCAGCCTGCTGTTTCCCGAAGCCGACGCGGCGGCCGCTGCGGCGGAGCGGCTGGAACAAACCGCCCTCGCCCAGCCGGCGCTGTTTGCCGTCGAATATGCCTTGGCGCAATTGTGGATGAGCTGGGGCGTGGAACCTCAGGCGATGATCGGCCACAGCATCGGCGAATATGTCGCCGCCTGTCTGGCCGGAGTGTTTTCCTTGCAAGACGCGCTGGCCCTGGTCGCCGCCCGTGGCCGGCTGATGCAGGCGCAGCTTACGGGCGCGATGCTGGCGGTGCCGCTGGCCGAGGCCGCGCTGCCGCCGCTGCCCGACGCCGGCCTGGATCTCGCCGCCGTCAACGCCCCGGCACTTTGCGTGGTGTCCGGCCCGGTCGCGGCGGTGGAGGCTTTCGCGCAAAAGCTGGCCGCGCAAGGGCTGGATTGCCGCCGGCTGCACACCTCGCATGCCTTCCATTCGGCCATGATGGCACCGATGCTGGATGAATTTACCGCGCTGCTGCGGCGCGTAGACTTGCAGCCGCCGCGCCTGCCTTATCTGTCGAATGTGACCGGCGATTGGATCAGCGCCGAAGACGCCACCCAGCCCGACTACTGGACGCGGCATTTGCGCCAGACGGTACGCTTCGCCGCCGGTTTGGCGAAGCTGTCCGACGGTGCGCTGCTGCTGGAAGTCGGGCCAGGGCGCACGTCGGGCGGGCTGGCCGCGCAGAGTTTGCCCGCGCCGCAGTGCCTATACAGCCTGCCGCATGCCAAAGAACCCCGCGACGCGCTGGCGTTCGCGCACCAGAGCCTCGCCGAGTTCTGGGCGGCGGGCGGTGCCGTGGATTGGGCCGGCTTCCACCGCCACGAGCGGCGTTTGCGTTTGGCCCTGCCCACTTACCCGTTCCAGCGCCGCCGTTATTGGATCGAGCCGGGCCAGCGCTACGCGCTCGGAGCGCCTGCGGTGGGCAAAACCGACCCGGCGGATTGGTTCCATCTGCCGTCCTGGAAAACCAGCCTCACCCCGCCCGCCCCGGCCACGTCCGAAGATGCGGCGCTGCTGCTGTTTGCCGACGGTTCAGGCTTAGCGCCGGCGCTGGCCGAGGCTTGGCCGGGCGCTGTGTTTCTGGCCGAGGCCGCGCCGGCGTTTGCACGCCGCGACGGGCAGCGTTATGGCCTGAACCCCAAGCAGCCCGCCGATATCGACGCGCTGCTGGACGATATCGCCGCGCAAGGCGTCACGCTGGGGCGGGTGGTGTCTGTGGGCGGGAAGGCGGCGCATCTGCTGCCCTTGCTGCAAGCCTTGCTGCGGCGGGTGGACGCGGGCGCTTTAGAACTGACCGTGGTCGCCAGCGGCCTCTGTGATATTGCCGGCGAAACCGCGACCAACCCGGATCAAGCCGCGTTGCTGGGCTTGTTGCGGGCGCTGCCTTGGGAAGCGCCCCGGCTGGCCTGCCGCGCCATCGATATCCCGGCGGCTGGCCCGGCGCTGGCCGACAGGCTGGTTCGGGAATTGGCCGCGCCGCCGACTGAACCGCTGGTCGCGCTGCCCCCAGGCCAGCGCTGGACGCCGGATCTGCAAACCGTGCGGCTGGACGCCGCCACGTCCACCGGCCTGCTGCGCGAGGCTGGCGTGTATGTGCTGAGCGCCGGCCTGACCCCGGCCGGGCGGCTGTTTGCCCGGCAACTGGCGTCTACCGTCCAGGCCAAACTGGTGTTGCTGTCGCTGGCCCCGGCCTGCGAGCTGGCCGAACAGGCGCTGGCCGAATTGCAGGCGCTGGGCGCCGAAACCTTGGCGCTGACCTTGGACGGCTTCGACGCGGCAGCGCTGGAAAACGCCTTGGCCGAGGCGGAACGCCGTTTTGGCCGCATCGACGGCTTTATCCACGCGGCGGACATGGGCGGCGCACGGCCGTTCGCGCCGCTGGCCGATTTGCCAGCCGAGGAATTGGCCCAGCATCTAGACGCACAAGCCGCCACGCTGGACGCGCTGGAACAGTGCCTAGTCCGCCGCGATCTGGATTTCTGCGCACTGATGTCGTCGCTCGCGGCGGAAACCGGCGGCTTGGGCCAAGCCGCCCACAGCGCCGCCGCGCTGTATCTGCATGCCCGCGCCCAAGGCCACAACCGCGCAGGCGGCACAGCTTGGATCGTGGTGGACTGGGATTTGTGGAAAGACGCAGCCGATGACGCCAACCTGCCCGCCGCCTTGGCCGAACTCGCGTTCAGTCCGGCGGAAGTGGCCGAGGCGTTTGGCCGCATCTTCGCCCACGGCGGGCCGGGGCGTTTGCTGGTGTCGAAGTCCGACCCACGCTCGCGCCGCGACGCGCTGCGGCTGTCCGCCGACGCCGCCCCGGCGGCGGCAGACAGCGCCGGTCGCCACAGCCGACCCGATTTGCCGAATGCCTACGAAGCGCCGCGCAACCCGGACGAAGCGGCGATGGCGGCGCTGTGGCAGGAATTCCTGCGGCTGGAGCAAATCGGCATCCACGACAATTTCTTCGATTTGGGCGGGCATTCGCTGCTGGCCACGCAACTGGCCTCGCGGCTGCGGCAAACCTTCGGCGTCCCGGTCGAACTCGCCCTGTTCTTCACCGCCCCGACCGTCGCCGAACTGACCGAGGCGCTCAACGACAAGCGCCAACAACAGACCGGCGAAGCGCAGTTGGCCGAATGGCTGCACAAGCTAGAAGGCATGGCGGATGACGAGGTGCAGGCGCTGCTCGACAGCGGCGCCTTGCCGGCGGATTGGCTAGGGGAGTCGCAGGCTTGAACGAAATCGCCTCCCGCTTGGCGTCGCTGTCGCCGGCCAAGCGCGCCCTGCTGCAAAAACTGCAAAAGTCCGCCGCGCCTCAGGACGCCGCCGAGGACTGGAAAAAGCAGCCGATTCCGCGCCGCCCGGCCGATGTGGCCCCGCCGCTGTCGTTCGCCCAGCAACGGCTGTGGTTC